>CAKSRC010000019.1 GCA_934486915.1 uncultured Eubacteriales bacterium | reverse complement strand
TTTGAACCGCTTCTAAGCCCTCTTTTTTCGACAGCTTTATTATTCTATCATACTGCCATCGCTTTGTCAATACCTTTCTTGAAATAATTTATTTTTAATTCTTAATTGCCATACTAAGATTTACTGAGCCCTTACTGTAATAAGTTTCAGGTTCATAGCCTCTAACTTTTGCATTTATTTTAGTTTCCTCACCGCTTGAAAGTTTCCCTGTATCTATATTTACATATTTAACATATTCTCCAGGCTTAATTATCCCTGTTTCTCCTAAACAAGAGCCATTTTCATCTAATATAATTATAGATATCCAAGCATCATTAGATTCATAGTTAGTTAGGTCTACTTCACACTTACCATTTTCGTTAACCAAAGACCCGCATATCCCAATTTCATAAATACCTGCAACATTCAAATTAGAAAATCCACGATCATCGTCTAAATTTTCTGGAACACCCTGGACAGCTGTGGCCTCAAATTCAGGTACAATAAATTTTGATTTATTATAATTATCTACAGTCCAAAAAACTATTTCTGCAATCAAAGTGATCAAAACTAAGCCAACTGCAATCATAATATATTTTTTATTTTTGGTATTTTCGGTTTCACAATTTGTTGGAAGTACCATCTCATCTTTTGATGTATTAGACATGTTTAGCATATCCCCTTTTTATTGCATTTTTGTGCATTGTCATATCTAAAAAAATTATGCTATCGCCGAAGCAAGTGCTATATCACGACGATAGCATATTAATTTTTTAAAATATTACTAATCTAAAATCAACCTATTTCCTGTTTTACTTATTTAAATTCCACCTTGCTCTGTCGAACTTGTGTGTTCAGCAAATGTAGCAATTACTTTACCGAAAGTTTCGCTGTTTTCTGCTACTCCTTTATCGTTGAAGCCAAATTTGCCGGCTACTGACGATTTGTCCTCGCTATTATTTTTCGGGTTACCGCTTAGCCATAAGTAAGAAGTCATAGTTCTGTTAGTCTGGTTTATAGCGCCTAATGCTAGTGTTGATTGTTCCTTATTAGGTTCACCATCAGTACCCGTTTTTGTAGTATCACTTTCAACCAAAACTTGATCTTTATAGAATTTTCCACCTACACCGCTATAGTCTACCTTTGTACCATCAGCAGCGTAATCACCAACAAGTTTTGTAGCTTCAAATTGAAGAGTTACATCATAAGCCCTTGCTGATTTGTTTTCAACGCTTATTTTACCAGAACCATCTGTTGTCTTCCATACAGCCTCATTCCATTTTTTATCTGTAGCGTTCCAGGTTCTTTCAAAGCTATATGTAAGCGCGCCCCAAGTGATATCTATTGTTACTACATCTTTAAATGTAGCAGTACCTGTAACATTATGCTTTGGTGCGTCTCCAATTGAATCTACTGTCATTGTACCTGATCCGTTATAGAGATTGGAACCTGCCTCTGTTTCTGCCAAAGTGCCTTTTCCCTCACCAAGTGTTACGGCTGCAAATGCAGTAGAACCTGTTGCTAACATACTGGTTGCCAATAAACCTGCTAATAATTTTTTACTTAATTTCATGATAGATACCCCCTATCTGCTAATAAAAACACCTCTACTTTTCAACTATAAACTTTAGCCGACAACTTTTTTATTTTCCTACCACCCCTTTCACTGAAATATCTAAATAGAATATTCTTAATGAAAAGATTAATCTATACTAAAGGCATTACTGCCATTAGCTCTTAATTAATAATTTAATTGGTGCTTGGGTTTGCATTGCAGCTTTTTCATTAGTGTTGATATCATACAAATCCATATATAATACTGCGTCATATTCACCGGCCGGTAAAACCGTACCGTCGGGCAATGCATTCAACTCAATTGTTGAAATTGCATATCCAGGAGGCACTGCTCCTGTCTTACCTACTGTGACTCTCATTCTTGTTTTGTCATAATTTAATGCATCTAATTTTTCTTGTTCTTCTTGTGTTCTTCCTGTTTTTCCTATTTTATCCATAATGACTGCATCGGTTATTTGAAGATTTACTACAACATGATGGTTAGAAGAGCCGGGATTTGTATAACTGAAATTCGCAGTTCCCGTGCCTTTTTCTGCCTCGATATAACCCGAATAAGATATTGTAGTCCTATTTTCACCGGTAGTCGGGGTAAGGTCGTCCACTTTTTGGATGTCGCTTGCTACGCCTACAGGTGGGTAATAATCCAGTTTAGTTTCTTGCGTTTTGTTGTAAATAGTCAAGCCTAATATTGCTGACAATATCAAGCCGGCAGAGAGTAAACCGACATATGGCAATGGTATCAATACATCTTTCTTGGACTTTCCGACAACCAAGCAAGATTCTATGGTTCCTGAGTTTTCCCAAACAAACCCTGCACAGTTGTTTTTAAGTAATATGTTTGTGCCTACGGCGCAGGCCCTTATTGTGCCTTGATTATTAACAGCTGCAAATGAACCTCTGTATTTTCCAGCTTTTATAATACCGTCAATAACTAAATTTATGACTGTACCACCATCTATATGTCCAAAGAAACCACCGTATTCAAGCTTCTTATTTTTTACAACAAAATTCTTAATACGATGTCCATCGCCATCAAAAACCCCTTTAAAACCATTTAGATTAGTTTTACCAATAGGCTTCCAACTTGCTCCTTTAAGATCTAAGTCCTTTTTTAGAATAAATTTTCCATTTATATATCCTTCTTTGCCTTCATTAACACCATTAACAAATTCAAATAAGTCTTTAGCACTTTTTATTGGTTGAAAATCATCTTTAGAATTATTGATTGCCTTAAAATTTTTATTTTTAAATAATACTCTTCCCGATGATACTGTCCAAATCTTTTTTAAATCCCAACCTGCATTTTCTAAAAAATTTTCTCTTAATTCATTTTCAGTTAATCCTATTACCGAAAAGGAATTATCTTCATTGACTTGTACTTTAGATTTCTCTGATACTTCTTCATTATTTGATTCACTATTAGAAATGTAAAAACATGATTGTATTATACCTAAATTGTCTTTACAAAATTCTTTAGAATTCCTCTTTTGACAAATATACCTAGACCAAGAATTCTCTATTTTACCTTCATTCTCATAGCAAAACGCTGATGTGTCTATTTTTGATTTAGTTTTCATCTCAGAATAACAATTTTTAATTTTACCAGTATTTATCCCAATAAAACCACTGTTTACTACATCTTTTTTCTTCATTAAAATTCACATTCCTTTATAAGATTCAACTTAGAGTTTTATTTTAATGCCAAAAGTTACCCTTTATGTTTACCAAAAAATCCATTAATTCAGTGTTCTTTTTTTTGTAACTTTATTATATACCTATCAATATGTGAAGTCAATACTTTTTTGGAAAAATTTTAGGTATTTTTAAAAAAAATCGAACAATATGTAAATTAGGTACCTTATTTTTGTTAAAGATTGCTAATAATAAGTTCACTCAATATGATAATGATTTTTCTAATATATAAAATAAATTTATTACTACATAATACAGTTTATATGCTTATTTAAGCTATATTTAACACTCTTTGAATATTAGCACTTATATAACTAAAGCCCCGGCTAAGATAAATTAGCTCGAGGCTTTACAGCTATAATACACTCTCAACAATGTTCAAGTTTTTTATATAATCCCTATCAGGGGTCACAAATAGGGTTTTTTGATTCTTATAAATTACATTCCCGGGTTTAGCCCCTTGAGGTTTGCTTACATTACGTATATAAGTATAATCAATCGCAACACCGGATGAATTACCGGCCTTACTATAAAACGCAGCAATCATCGCAGCTTCATATAATGACTTTTCACCTGCTTCATTGCCATCGCACACTAAAACCGTATGCGAACCCGGCATATCTTTAACGTGAAACCAAATGTCATTTTTACGTGATTCTTTCAAAGTGAGGCTGTCATTTTGTGAGTTATTTCTTCCAACTAAAATTTTAAATCCCTCACTTGAACAAAATTCTATAGGCTTTAACTTTTTAGAAGACTGTTTTTTACCCTTTCTTAGTTTTAAGTAGCCTTGATCACATAGTTCTTTCCTTATTTCCTCAATTTCTTCTAAAAGTTTTACCCTTCCCAGCAAATCAAGTACACTTTCTATATATTCTTTTTCATCTTGGGACTTTTGTATTTGCTCTAGAAGCATTTTTTGAGCAGTTTTGGATTTTCTATATTCTTTATAATATCTTTGTGCATTTTGAGCCGGCGTAAGTCTTGAATCCAACTTAATTTTTATTGATTGATTATTGTCATAAAAGTTTTCGAGTTCGACCAGACTTTGACCCCTTTCAAGCCTATATAAATTTGCATTTATAATATCGCCATAAAGTTTTGATTTTTCCTTTTTCTTGCTCAACAATATTTCATTTTTTTGAATAGCAATTTTCTTAACTATTCTTTCATATAAATTAGAAAGCACCTTGGACAAATCCGAATATTTGGCCTTCATTCTTTCCTTTAAGTCTTTTTCAAAGTAGAAGTCATCCAAAAGCTCCGAAAAATTCTCATAGGCCTTCTTGCTTGCCAATTCCTCATATTGATTTATATCTATAAAGGAAAACTCCAACGGCTCCTTAGAACTATTTAATAGCATGATAGGTTTTCCCTTAGTGTCTCGAACTGTTTTAATTAAATCATCTAATATGACCCCAAGCTGCATATCAAGATTTTCATTAAGACTCGATACTGTCAATATTTCTTTTTTAGAAAGTAAATACACTGCTTCCCTGCACACTATTGGAGAAACCCCTTGGATAGTAGAAAGCAATGCCTTTTCAAGCAAAGAA
Organism: uncultured Eubacteriales bacterium; assembly: GCA_934486915.1. Lineage (GTDB taxonomy): Bacteria > Bacillota > Clostridia > Oscillospirales > Acutalibacteraceae > CAKSJY01. Next base: position 20,690 of record CAKSRC010000019.1, on the reverse strand, counting down.
TCTCCCTTTTTTTCTTTCATTGCTCTTATAATATCGGTTGATGTACTTTCTATCAAACATAATTTATCCTGTTTTGGGGGTAATTCATACTTAACTCCCGGCAAAACTATCCTTTTTGATGATGTAGAGGCATCGACTCTTTTAAGTGAGTCTATAATCTTTAAATTATCATCAAATAAGATAATATTACTGTATTTACCCATTATCTCTATAGCAATTGTAAGCTTTACTTTGTCGCCTAATTCATCAGTTGCGACAAAATCAAGGAACAAAACCCTTTCAAGTCCTATTTGACGAACCGCAACAAGTTTTGCTGAAGAAAGCTTCTTTCTAAAAAGCATACATAGCATAGGTGGGGACTTAGGATTTTCAATTTTATGATTAGTAAAATGAATTCTTGGACTGTTTGCCCTTGCTGAAAGCAAAAGCTTTAATACGTCACTCTTACTTCTTAAAGAAAGGACAATTTCATCCTTATTGGGTTGATATATCTTATCTACCCTTGAATTTAGTGCTTTTTCCTCTATTTCTTTTTTAATATGTCTTAAAAATGCACCATCAAGTGCCATAACTCTTCCTCTTTCTAAATGTATTCTAACATATTTTTAAATGTACTCGATTTAACAAAATTAATATTTTTAAACTCCAAACTAAGTAAATTAATCAATGGTTTGATTACTACATCCTCAGTACAAAAATGTCCTGCATCCACAACCGTGACTCCCGCCGCCATTGCAGATAGGATTTCATGGTGTTTAATCTCCCCGGTTACAAAGGCATCGGCACCTTTTTTTATTGCCTTATAAATATAATCTCCACCTGCACCTGAGCAGACCGCAACCTTTTTAATCTTACGCTTTCCGCTTATATACCTTACCCCATTGCAGTTCAATGCCCTTTTTACCAAAGAAGCAAATTCATTTGGTAAATATTCACCTTCTAAATTTCCTATCAATCCGCAGCAAATCTTTTCTCTTATTGCACTATTCTCAAAAATATCGTAGGCAGGCTCCTCATAAGGGTGAGCTTCAAGCATAGCTGAAATAACCGCATCAATTTTTGATGGGCTGCAAATCATCTCAAGTCTATTCTCCTTTACTTTTTCGTAGCTTCCTACTTTTCCTAAAAAAGGCTGTGCTCCGTCATCCGGCAAAAATTCTCCTTCTCCCAGGGACTTAAAAGAACAACCCCTATAATTACCTAAACTTCCCGCTCCTGCAAGCGTCATTGCAGACTTAACCTTATCAGTATACTCCTCAGGAACGAATACTATCAATTTATGATAATTTCTGCTTTTATATATCGATAGACCCTCCACATTTTTCAAACCTAACAAATTTGCAAGAGAACTGTTAACTCCCCCATCAGCCATATCTAAGTTGGTGTGGGCACAAATAGCATTAATATCATTTTTAGCCAGCAAGTACGGCATACTGTTGGAATCAAGCCTTTTAATGGGATTAAATATAACGGGATGGTGGCTTATTATAAGGTTAGCTCCTATTTCATTTGCTTCTTGTATAACACTTGATGTAATATCTAAAGAAAGCAACACTTTGCTTACTACTGCTGAATAGTTACCTACAAGCATACCGCAATTATCAAAATCCATCGCTGAATTAAAAGGTGCAATCCTATCGATATAATTATAAATATCCTTTACTGTCGACATTTCTATCTTCCTTTTTTATTTATTTTATTAATTCTTGAAGTTCTATGCATATACTTTCAAGCTCGCAAGCATCTTGAATCCTACTCTGGCATTTAAGACCTCTAACTTGATTTTTTATATTATTAATCTCTCTTTTAATATATTCCTTTGACTCCATCGAAAGCGGGACATCTAATTTTCCTATGTATGGGTACAGTTTATTAACTATAATTTGTTCCTTTGTGTACCTTGCATTAATTATTGTATATACTCTCTTTTCAGATGTAACCGTTTCTTCTTTATATATCTTATAATTTTCGTTTTTAAGAAATATTCTTAATTCCTTTGACGTAGTCATTGGCTGCAAAATAAGATTTTTAGAGCTATCCTTAAGCCAAGACGCCTTAGATAAAATGTTGGATATAAGTTCTCCTCCCATACCTGCTATTACTATGTCGTCAACTTCATCTTTATTTATCTTTTCAAGGCCATTCGAAAGCCTGGTTTCAATCTTATCACTTAATGAATACTTTGCTATATTTTGTCTAGCGATGTTAAGCGGGCCCTCGTTAATATCAGCTGCAATTGCGGACTTAACTATATTATTTTGGACAAGCCATATAGGTAAATACGCGTGGTCTGTCCCTATGTCAACAACTCTTGCACCCTTTCTTACCATCAATGCGCAGGCTTTTAATCTATTATTTAAACTTTGATTTTGCATATTACCACCTAGAATTATTCTTTATACGGTAGGCCTTCTACCAAAAATTCTTTTATACCATGGAATTGTCTGGTTTTTCTCAACTTTTCTATCCCATTTATTATATTGATATGCTGAAAATTGCCTTTTATCTGTGATATCCAATTTTATCATACATAATTTATTTATACTGTTATCTAATATATCATATTTCTTTTTACACTTGATAATACTGTTTTCTTTATTTATCTCAGCTAATGCTCTTATTCTATCATAATTGTTTATCGTATTATTTATAAACACTTGTTCGGAAAGTAATGATGATAACATAGAAATTAATTCTTCATCATACTTAAACTTTTTCATTTGCTCCCTTATATCACAAAGTTTATCAATTGATGCAACAGAATACGGCAAATACTTATCTTTAATTTCTCTATCTTTAATATAGTAATCACCTATATTAAAATAATCCAAATAATCTTCCGACTCATTGAAGTACTGCATTGCATTTATAAAATTTGAACGGGCTCTGTCTATACCCATATAAAGTTTATATGACTTCTTAACATTAATTCTATCTCTAAAGCTATGCTTCCTAATACCCGGCGGTGCATAATCATTTGAATATATATCTCTTCCAGCCTCTTGACATTCTGCTAAGCTCATAGCATATGATTCACCGTTATGAGTTGAAAGATGTATCGGCGCGTTACTTCCTATTACTACAACGGACTTACCCGTCATGGCGGTATACTTTTTTGAAACTCTTTCGGCCAAATTTGACGTACTACAGCCAAATAGAATTATTTTTCCACGCCAAAGCCACGGTTTTTTTACCTTTGCTGCAAGCTTTGCTAACATACCAGCATCATAGCCTTCCATATACGATGCAAATTTATCGCCCTTATTATAACAATTGCCATGACCCATAAACACAATATTTTCATCACGTTTAAGTTTAGTCTTTGGAAGTGCAACATTTAGTAAATACTTTCCCCATGAAAAATATCTCCTAAAACCCTCATCTTCATCAATGGTTTCCTTTTTGCCCGATATACCTTCTATTTCGTCTCGATCGTATGCTCTACACTTCTTGATAATCTGACCATCCTTTTTATATGAATAGTTCGTGTCTTTGTTTATAAATCCTTTAAACTGAAATGTCTTTTCATAGCTGTGAAATATCTCATTTTCATTACTTTTCAATGCAGTATTAGTTTTTATAGCTTCACTCTCTTTAATTGGTTTATACTTATAACTGGTATATACAAAAGGGTCATTGTCTACATTTAAATTAATCTTTACTCTTTGAGCCGGAATATTTTTATTTTGACCCATGTCCGCATCTGAATCTACTATATTGTTTAGCATAACTTTAGGAATTATAGGTTTACACCGTTCAGCACTTGCTTCAAGTTTTATGTCATCATTTACAGCCTGACCATTAATAATATCAGTTGTATTTTGATGACCTGACTGTTTTTGCTGTTTGTAATGACTTATTTCATGCGGAATAGTCTCGTCGCATCCTGGAGCTACATATATTTTGTCTCCTCTGGTATATGCATATGCTCCTATCTTATAGGGCTCAGCCGAATTTCTTATAATAGAAACTTCTTTATCTGAAACACCGCACATTTTTTTAACATCTTTAAGCCTAACCTTGCCTAACGAAAACATATTATAAATCCCCTAACACCAATTAAAAGCCATGCATTTTTCAAACTTAATATAAGGCAAATATTAAAGAAATTTTTCCAAATATTTTCCTGTATACGAACCTTTAGCCTTTACAATTTCCTCAGGCGTACCGCAGGCTACAACGTAGCCCCCTTTATCCCCACCCTCGGGACCTAAGTCTATTATATAATCCGCACTTTTTATAAGATCGAGATTATGCTCGATAACTAGTACCGTATTTCCTGAATCCACAAGCTTTTGAAGTACATCAATAAGCTTATGAACATCCGCTATATGGAGTCCTGTTGTAGGTTCATCAAGTATATATATTGTTTTTCCTGTCGGCCTTTTGGAAAGTTCCGAGGCAAGTTTTACTCTTTGAGCTTCTCCACCCGAAAGTGTTGTTGCCGATTGCCCTACTTTTATATAGCCCAATCCAACATCGCATAAAGTCCTAAGTTTCTTCTCAATTTTGGGTATATTTTCAAAAAACTCCAATGCTTCCTCAACCGTCATTTCAAGTACATCATAGATACTCTTGTCTTTATATTTAACTTCAAGCGTTTCTCTATTATACCTTTTGCCTTTACATACTTCACATGGTACATATACATCAGGTAAAAAATGCATTTCGATTTTTATCATGCCATCGCCGGCACAGGCCTCACATCTCCCACCCTTTACATTAAATGAAAATCTGCTGCTGCTAAATCCTTTCATCTTCGCTTGTTGCGTGGTTGAAAATAATTCTCGTATATCAGTAAACACTCCTGTATATGTTGCAGGATTTGATCTTGGTGTCCTTCCTATAGGAGACTGATTAATATCTATAACCTTATCGATATTTTCTACTCCAAGAATCCTTTCGTGTTTTCCGGGCTTAGCTTTTGATTGATTTATAGTATGAGAAAGGCTTTTATATAGTATTTCATTAATTAATGATGATTTCCCCGAACCTGACACACCCGTAACACAAACAAACTCACCGAGTGGAATTTCTACATCTATATTTTTAAGATTATTCTCGCAGGCACCTATTATTTTAAGTTTTTTCCCATTTCCACTTCGTCTTTTTTCGGGAACAGGTACTTTCTTTTTCCCTGTCATATATTGACCCGTTATAGATTCCTCGCACGACTTAATATCATCTATTGTACCTGCGCATACAACATTTCCTCCATGCACTCCCGCTTTTGGGCCTATATCAACTATATAATCCGCTGCATACATTGTATCTTCATCATGTTCAACAACGATAACCGTATTTCCAACATCTCTTAAATGTTTCAATGTACCTATCAACTTATCGTTATCTCTTTGGTGGAGACCTATACTTGGTTCATCTAATATATAAAGTACACCCATTAAAGATGACCCTATTTGAGTTGCAAGACGAATTCTTTGGCTTTCTCCCCCCGAAAGCGTGCCGGATGATCTTGATAATGTAAGATATTCAAGCCCTACACTATTTAAGAAATTTAGCCTTTCTCTTATTTCTTTTAAAATCTCTTTGGCTATCAATTGCTCTCTTTGAGTAAGTTTTATATTTTCAACAAAGTTTAAAGCATCCGAAATTGATTTCTCGCAAAAGTCATTTATATTTATCCCGCCGACAGTAACGGACAAACTTTCCTTAGAAAGTCTTTTTCCCCCACATTCATCGCAGGGTATAGCACTCATATATGCTTCTATCTCACTTTTTATCCAACTGCTGCTTGTTTCTCTAAAACGTCTTTCAAGGTTGTTGATGATTCCCTCAAACTTAGTCTTATATGTCCCGCTTCCATATGCATTCTTTCTTGTAATAGTAATCTCCTCATCGCCCGTACCGTAAAGTAGGATATTTACTATATCATCACTTAAATTTTTTATTGGTGTGTCTAAAGAAAAATCATACTTTTTTGAAAGGGCCTTAAAATACATCGTGGCTATTGTACTTCCTTCCATAGCCCAGCCGCTTGCCTTTATCGCACCTTGATTTATTGATAGTTCTTTATTAGGTAAAATCAAATCGGGATCTATTTTCATAAACACACCCAAGCCGGTACATTTTTTACAAGCTCCAAAAGGATTGTTAAACGAAAACATTCTTGGTGATAGCTCATCGATGCTCACTCCATGATCAGGGCATGCATAGTTCTGAGAAAACACCAAATCCTCTCCGTCAATAATGTTTATAACAACGATAGAACCTGATGCCGCAGTTGCTGTTTCTATAGAATCAGCAAGCCTCGATTTTACATTATCATCTATAATTAACCTATCTATAACTATTTCTATAGTATGCTTTTTATTTTTCTCAAGCTTTATTTCTTCTGCTAAGTCATATATAATCCCATCGACTCTAACTCTTACATAGCCGCCTTTTCTTGCGTCGTCAAGGACTTTTACATGCTGACCTTTTTTTGACTTTACAACAGGGGCTAAAACCATTATCTTAGTTCTTTTAGGAAGATTCATAACTTGATCTACAATTTGGTCAACGGTCTGCTGCTTTATTTCCTTGCCGCAAACTGGGCAGTGAGGTATTCCTATTCTTGCATATAAAAGCCTTAAGTAATCATAAATTTCAGTTACAGTTCCCACTGTTGACCTTGGATTTTTAGATGTAGTTTTTTGGTCTATAGATATTGCTGGCGAAAGGCCCTCTATATAATCAACATCCGGCTTCTCCATTTGACCTAAAAACTGCCTTGCATAGGATGATAAAGACTCAACATATCTTCTTTGACCCTCTGCATAAATAGTATCAAAAGCAAGAGACGACTTTCCCGAACCGGAAAGCCCTGTTAAAACTACAAGCTTATCCCTTGGTATAGATAAATCTATATTTTTTAAATTATGTTCTCTCGCACCTTTTATAAATATATTTTTAGTAGACATAAATCCACCCCAAATTCACTTTAAATTTCCTCTTTTAGTTTATTAATTTTGTCTCTTAAATACGCAGCGTGCTCAAATTCAAGCAGCTTTGCCGCAGCTTTCATTTCTTTTGTAAGCTCTGCAATCAACTTTTCCTTTTCTGTCTTTGTAAGCCTCTTCTTTTTGCCTAACTTTTTATCCTCACCTGATATTTCCAAAACATCAGCTACTTTTTTGTTTATCGTTTTTGGTACAATACCATGTTCTTTATTGTATTGCATTTGTATTTCACGGCGGCGCTGAGTTTCGGTTATAGCTATTTCCATAGACCTCGTAACTTGGTCGGCATACATTATAACTTGACCTTGTGAATTTCTTGCTGCCCTTCCTATTGTTTGTATAAGAGACCTTTCAGAGCGGAGGAATCCTTCTTTATCCGCATCTAATATGGCAACAAGTGAGACTTCGGGTATATCTAGGCCCTCTCTTAATAAGTTAATCCCAACAAGGACATCAAACTTTCCAAGCCTTAAATCCCTTATTATTTCCATTCTTTCTACAGTATCTATATCATAATGCATATATTTAACTTTTATGCCGACATTTTCAAGATAAGCGGTCAAATCTTCCGCCATCTTTTTAGTAAGAGTAGTAACTAAAACTCTATTTTCCTTTTCAGTCCTCGTATTTATTTCAGATATTAAATCCTCAATTTGACCTTCTGTAGGTTTTACTATAATTTCGGGATCTAAAAGCCCTGTGGGTCTTATTACCTGCTCTACTATTTGAGCGCTTTTTTCTTTTTCTAAGTCTCCGGGGGTAGCACTTACGAAGATTACTTGATTAATTCTGCTATAAAATTCATCGAAATTAAGAGGCCTGTTATCAAACGCCGACGGAAGCCTAAACCCATAATTTATCAAATTTTCCTTTCTTGCTCTATCCCCTGCATACATTCCCCTAACCTGCGGCAATGTAACGTGGGATTCATCGACAAATAAAAGATAATCTTTAGGAAAATAGTCTATCAATGTGAACGGAGCACTCCCCGGTTCTCTCCCGGACATTATCCTCGAATAATTTTCAATTCCCTTACAAAAACCAATTTCTCTAAGCATTTCTATATCATATCTTGTTCTTTGCTCAATCCTTTGAGCTTCTAATAGTTTACCGTTATTTCTAAAAAAATCAAGCCTTGACTCAAGCTCCTTATTGATATTTGCAATAGCTAACTCAAGCTTGTCCTTTGGTACAATATAATGAGAAGCAGGATAAATCGCAACATGTTTTAAAAGAGCATTGACTTGACCTGATACAGGGTTTATTTCACTTATTCTTTCTATTTCATCGCCAAAAAATTCTACTCTTATAACGTAATCTGAGGCTTGAGCCGGGAATATTTCGACTACATCGCCCCTTACTCGAAATTTATTTCTAACAAAATTTATATCATTTCTTTCGTATTGCAATTCAACAAGCTTAGCAATTAACTCTTCTCTGGTTTTCGTCATTCCCGGTCTTAATGATATAACCATTGTTTTATAATCTATTGGATTTCCCAAGCTATAAATGCATGAAACACTTGAAACTATAATTACATCGTCTCTTTCTGCCAGTGCCGAAGTTGCCGAGTGCCTTAACTTATCTATTTCATCATTTATTGCGGAATCTTTTTCTATATATGTGTCCGTATTTGCAATATAAGCCTCAGGCTGATAATAGTCATAATAAGATACAAAGTACTCTACAGCATTGTCAGGAAAAAATTCTTTAAATTCCGAACAAAGTTGAGCTGCTAAAGTTTTATTATGCGCCAAAACCAATGTAGGCTTATTAACCTTTTCTATAACATTAGCCATTGTGAAAGTTTTTCCTGAACCCGTAACACCAAGCAAAGTCTGCTCCTTGTAACCGTTTTTTATGCCATTTACAAGCTTTTCTATAGCCTGCGGCTGATCACCCGTAGGTTTATAATTAGATTTTAATTTAAACGATCCCATCAAATTCCCCCTTAAATCGGTTAATATGATTTCACACTTAGTAAACAATCGTCTTTAAATTGGTACTTATCCAAATCAACAGTATAATCTATAACCTCTATCCCGTCTTTTTCCAGCTTTTCCTTTTGTTTTTCTATTCCTCCAAAGGCAAAATGTTTGGAAAGTTTGCCTTTTCTATCTACAACCTTATAGCAAGGATATAAATCTTTATTAGGATTATTGTGTAATATATTCCCAACAGCCCTCGACAAGTTTTTGTTTCCAAGGTACATTGCAATTTGCCCATATGTCACGACTTTTCCCTGCGGTATAGTAGTAAGATACATATATACTTTTTCCTTTATGGTCATATAAAGCCTCTTTAAACATTATTATCGTTGCGGCTTAAATAAGTCTTTTCCCAAATTACTTTGAGCTAAAGAAACATAATCTCCATCGGCCACAATCAAATGATCAACCAATCTTACTCCAACAAGCCTTAATGATTCAAATGTCGCACTTGTTGCCAATAAATCTTCCCTTGACGGTAATGCAATCCCACTTGGATGATTATGAGCAATAATAGCCTTACTTGCATTATATCTCATGGCCAATTCAACTATTTTCCTAATGTATATTTCAGAAGCATTGACGCTACCTTCACTTACCTTGCCACAATACAAAAACTTGGACTTTTTGTCCATTAGCAAAAGTATCACCGTCTCATTCATAACGCCTACAAATTTACTTAGAATTAAGCTTCCTATAGTTTCGTCAGTCAAAACTGAATCTTGTAAATGATGCTTGTCTTCCAAGTAACATCTGCAAATTTGTGGTATCATTTTCAAAAAGACCGCTGAGCTTTTACCAATACCTTCTATTTTCATAAGTTCTTCAATCGGCGCATCAAATACAGCCGAAAAAGATCCAAATGAGTCTATAAGCGCATGACCCACTTCATTAGTATTCTTCCTTGAAATTGAATTAAATAAAATCATTTCGATTTTTTCATGATCTTTAAGACTTTCTAACCCTTGCTCTAAAAATTTATCTCTCATTCTATCTCTATGTCCTTCGTGCATTTTATACTTCCTTTCGTCTAAAGAAGCTTATATTATCACTTTTATATTTATTATATAATCTTTTAGGCAATTTGAAAAGTGTAATTTTGTTTGTTTTATGATATAATAAATCGAATCAAAATAAAGAGGAATGAAAAATGAGAAATATTGAAATAAAAAAGAATGACGCAAACCAAAGGCTTGATAAGTTTCTTTCTAAAACCTTAAAGACTTTACCTTCTTCCCTTATGTACAAATACATAAGAAAAAAGCGCATCAAACTAAACGGTAAAAAATGTGAAATATCTACACGACTTAAAGAAGGAGATATACTATCACTTTATATTAACGATGAATTTTTTGAAATGCATGAAGATCAATATGATTTTTTAAAAGCGCCTACTGACATTAATATTATATATGAAGATGAAAATATTATGCTTATAGATAAACCGGCGGGATTAATAGTACATCAAGACGAAAACTATCACTTTGATTCTCTTATATCAAGGATTCAGCACTATTTATACGACAAACTTGAATTCAACCCAAAAGACGAACATAGCTTTACCCCCGCATTAGTCAATCGAATCGATCGAAACACAGGAGGGATAGTAATAGCCGCTAAAAACGCCGAATCACTTAGAATACTTAATAATAAAATGAGAAATAGAGAAATTAAAAAGAAGTACTTATGTATTGCCCATGGAATATTTAAGGTCAAATCAAGTACTTTGGTAGCATTTTTAGAAAAGAACGAAAAGCAAAACAGAGTCTATATCTCAAATAAAGAAAAACCGGGATATAAAACAATTAAAACGAAATATAGAGTAATCGATGAAAAATCAAAAAAATTCAGTCTTTTGGAGGTCGAACTTTTAACGGGAAGAACCCATCAAATAAGGGCTCACATGGCATATATAGGCCACCCTCTTTTAGGTGACGGGAAATACGGCACCAATGATCTAAACAAAAATTTAGGATATAAAAGACAGTGCTTATACTCATATAAGCTAATGTTTAGTTTTTCCAGTTCAGCAGGAATACTCGAGTATCTTAACTCACAACAATTTGAAGTTCCAAATGTATGGTTTGTCGAGGATTTTTATAATAAACTGTAAAATAATAAAAAATAAGACATCATATAGTTTTATATACTATTTTATCTGTTTTTCCTTATAAAAGCATTGACATTGTCAAACATATGTTGTACTATATAATAAGCCAATCGGCCCGAGTAGCTTATTAGTAGAGCATTGTTATATAGTTATTTCAAAGGCATCGGTGCAATTCCGGTCTAGGGCGAATTTTTCAATTCAAAGCGAGGTTATATTAAATGTACGAAGACAAAACCCTTATTTGCAAAGATTGCGGAAAAGAATTTATCTTTACTGCAGGTGAACAAGAATTTTATGCATCCAAAGGATTCACAAATGAACCACAAAGATGTAAAGAGTGCCGCGATATTCGCAAAAGTTCTTTAAGAGCTGCACGTGAAATGCACGAAACTACATGTGCTTCATGTGGCCAAACAGCAAGAGTTCCATTCAAACCAAGTGAAGATCGCCCTATATATTGCAGCGATTGTTTCTCAAAAGTTAGAGAAACTAGATAGTATACAAAAAGGTCTCTTTAATGGGGCCTTTTTCTATTTTTAATAAAATTCAAAATAGTTGTTGACTTTTGATTTCACACATTGTATAATAGTATTGTTGGTTAAACAAATGTTTAGTTTTTCCAATTGCCCGAGTAGCTTATTAGTAGAGCGTTGTTATATAGTTATTTCAAAGGCATCGGTGCAATTCCGGTCTAGGGCGAATTTTTCAATTCAAAGCGAGGTTATATTAAATGTACGAAGACAAAACCCTTATTTGCAAAGATTGCGGAAAAGAATTTATCTTTACTGCAGGTGAACAAGAATTTTATGCATCCAAAGGATTCACAAATGAACCACAAAGATGTAAAGAGTGCCGCGATATTCGCAAAAGTTCTTTAAGAGCTGCACGTGAAATGCACGAAACTACATGTGCTTCATGTGGCCAAACAGCAAGAGTTCCATTCAAACCAAGTGAAGATCGCCCTATATATTGTAGTGACTGCTTCTCTAGAATTAACCAAAGATAAATTATTTTTTAAAAGCTCTCGATTTAATCGAGGGCTTTTTTGTTATATATATTTATAAGAAATAATTTACTGTTTAGGATATTATTACTATGTGAATTTTCTTTAAAAAGCATGACCATACTTTATTATAAATTTATATAAAAAAGTAGGGGATTTTTTTGCAATATAATAAAGTAGAAATTTGCGGAGTTAACACATCAAATCTAAAAGTCCTAAAAGAAAAAGAAAAAATAGCTCTTTTAAAGAAGGTCAAAGAAGGAAACTCACTGGCAAGAGATGAACTTATAAATGGAAATCTTCGATTGGTATTAAGCGTTATACAGCGATTTACCAATAGAGGGGAAAATTTAGACGACTTATTCCAAGTTGGTTGCATAGGCCTTATAAAAGCGATAGATAACTTTGATATAAGCCAAAATGTAAGGTTTTCAACTTATGCCGTACCAATGATAATAGGTGAAATTAGAAGGTATCTAAGAGACAATAACTCAATAAGAGTAAGTAGATCTATGAGAGACATTGCATATAAAGCAATGCAAGCTAAAGAACAAATGACCGCACGAAACAATAAAGAACCTACAATAGAAGAAATAGCAAAGGAACTGGACGTAAATAAAGAGACTGTAGTGCTGGCTTTGGAGGCCATAGTAGAACCCGTCTCACTTTTTGATCCTGTATTCTCAGACGGGAGTGACACTATATACGTAATGGACCAAGTTGGTGATAAAAACGATGACAGTAACTGGCTTGATGAAATTGCATTTAAAGAATCTATAAATAATCTTGGGGAGCGTGAAAAAAAGATACTTTCACTTCGATTCTTTCAAGGGAAAACACAAATGGAAGTTGCTAACCAAATAGGAATAAGTCAAGCCCAAGTGTCAAGATTAGAAAAGGCTGCATTATATAAAATCAAAAATAATGGTTAATTACCTCGGCCGACTTATAAATTATAGGTCGGTCGACTTGATATTACCATTTTTTTCGACTATAATCATATTATATCTTATTTATAAGTAAGGGGGAAAAATATGGTTTCTAGATTATATAGCCTAGGTCTTTTAGGAATAGATGCCTTTTTAGTTGAAGTAGAAGCCGACTTATCAAACGGTATACCTGCTTTTGATGTAGTGGGTCTCCCCGATGCATCCGTAAAAGAATCAAGAGACCGAGTTAGGTCATCTCTTAAAAATTGTGGTTATGATTTTCCTGTCGGTCGAATTACGGTAAATTTAGCTCCTGCAGATATAAGAAAAGAAGGTCCTATATATGACCTCCCTATATTTTTAGCTTTACTTAAATGTACGTATCAAATTGATTATAATTTAGATGATTCTATCTTTATAGGTGAATTATCCTTATCCGGCGATATAAGACCGATTAACGGTGTACTTTCTATGGTAATAAAGGCCAAGGAACTTGGATATAAAAATATATATGTGCCATATGACAATGCTTTTGAAGGGGCTGTAGTTGAAGGCATAAATGTATATGGTGTCAGTAATGTAAAGGCTCTCTTAGATCATCTTTCCTCAAAGGTTCCTCTTGCAAAGGCCGTAGCTAAACCCATGGAGAAACCCTCAAATGATAAGTTGTTGGATTTTGCCCAGGTTAAGGGTCAATTAGAGGCAAAAAGAGCATTAGAAATTGCTGCAGCGGGAGGTCATAATGTTATGCTTATAGGACCTCCCGGCTCAGGAAAAAGCATGCTTGCAAAGAGGATTCCTTCTATATTGCCCGATATGACATTTGAGGAAATAATCGAAACCACCAAAATTCACTCTATTGCAGGAGTATTACCGGCCGGATCCCCTATGATAACCACCCGTCCATTTAGAGCCCCTCACCACACTGTCTCACCTGCAGGTCTTTCAGGCGGCGGAAGAATCCCTCACCCAGGTGAACTTTCTTTAGCTCATAACGGTGTCTTATTTTTGGATGAGCTTCCTGAATTCAGCCGCAGTGCAACTGAAGTATTAAGGCAACCAATTGAGGATGGTATTGTAACCATTTCAAGAGTTAGCGGAACCTTATCTTATCCATGCTCAGTTATGCTTGTTGCTGCAATGAATCCCTGCCCTTGCGGCTATTTTGGCCATCCAAAAAGGCCATGTACCTGTTCTCAATCAACCGTATCTAAATATTTATCAAGAGTTTCCGGCCCTCTTTTGGATAGGCTTGATATTCATATTGAAGTCCCTCCCGTTGAATTTGAAGAACTTTCATCAAATGACCAAGCGGAAACCTCCGCCTCCATAAAAAAACGGGTTAATAAGGCAAGAGAAATTCAAAACATGAGATATAAGGACACAAATATATCATGTAATGCAAGAATACCCTCATCTATTCTGCACGAAATATGTAAAATGGATGACTCTGCCCTAAGCCTATTAAAAATGGCATTCGACAAAATGAGCCTTTCGGCAAGAGCATATGATAGAGTGCTAAAAGTTTCAAGAACCATTGCAGATCTAGACTCCAGCGAAGTGATAAAAGCTATACATATAGCAGAAGCTGTACAATATCGAAGCCTTGATAGAAAATATTGGCTTAAAGAATTATAGATAACATATAAACAAAAACGAACATCCCTCTAACACTAAAGAGGGATGTTTATTTCTATTCTTCTAAGGCATCGGCCTTAGTTCTATGAATAGTTCCTTTTGGATGTTGAGAGGGAGCATATATTGAATATAGCTTTAAAGGACAATTACCAATATTTAAAACATTATGCCAAGTACCTGCAGGAATAATAAACGCGTATTGAGAATCAATACGTTTTTGTATGTCAAGTCTATCCTTATTTTCACCCATCTTTACTAAAGCTGTCCCATCTTCTATTCTTATAAATTGGTCTAAATCAGGGTGTACTTCAAGCCCTATGTCTAAGCCTGCAGGTATGCTCATCAATGTTAATTGCATATATTTATCTGTCCACAATGCACGACGAAAAAATTTATTCTCCTTTGTTTCCTTGTCAATATTAAAAATAAACGGATCAGGACCATAATCTACCCTTTTCCTAGGATTATTTCTATTATTAAAATTACGCATATAAATATTCCCCTCATAATCGTTTTAATATCAATTTATGCTATTAAATAAAATTTGGTGAATCTATAATTTTAATGTCACAAAAGGCAATCACATAATATTATGTAATAGACAAATTTATTTTTTGTGATTAAACAGGCCAAGTTTAGGCAAAAATATTCTTGTCAACATATATGACCAAAAATATTAGATTTCCGGAGTGTGAAAACTGTGAATATAAAACGAGGAGATATTTTCTATGCAGATCTTAGCCCTGTTGTAGGTTCTGAACAAGGTGGAGTTCGACCGGTATTAATTGTGCAGAATGATGTTGGAAATCGCTTTAGTCCAACTGTAATAGCCGCTGCAATCACAAGCCAACATTCAAAAGCTAACCTACCAACACATATAAACCTAGAATCCGAGGATAGCGGTCTTTCAAAAGATTCAGTAGTCTTACTTGAACAAATAAGAACGATCGATAAAAAAAGGTTAAAAGAAAAAACAGGCTGCCTTAACTATGCATCTATGGATAAGGTCGACCAAGCATTATCTGTCAGCTTTGGTTTGGATCTAGGAAACAATGTAAATAATGCTACATAATTTTTGCTATAATTTAAACGCAAGATCATTGTAGCACTATATTTTAAAAAGTAAGGAGGAAACACTATGTGCACTTCCTCCTTATTTTGTTTTTGTACACATAAAGAGGCCTCGGCTTAGCCGAGGCCTTTGTCATAAGTATACGTCTATATATTTATTAATATCAGTCACCAAATAAATTTCTTATCTTATCAAAAAAGCCTTTCCTCTTTTGATAATTTTTATCACTGATAGTTGCGTCAAATTCCTTCAAAAGTTCTCTTTGCTTGCTGGATAAATGCCTTGGAGTCTCTATAGTAACCTTAACATATTGATCTCCTCTACCTTTTGAATTCAAATGCGGTATACCTCTTCCCTTTAATTTGAAGATATCGCCGGGTTGAGTTCCTTCATGTATTGAATATGTCACTTTACCATCTAAGGTTGGTACAACCACTTCGTCTCCTAAAGAAGCTTGAGTAAATGTTATAGGTATTTCACACCAAACATCATCCGCTTTTCTTTCAAATATAGAATGAGGTTTTACGCTTATATATACGTGTAAATCGCCATTTGGTCCGCCATTTACTCCCGCATTACCCTTGTTTCTTATATTTAAAATTTGACCGTCATCTATTCCCGCAGGTACGGAAATTTCGATAGTTCTACGCTCATTTTTACGTCCAGTTCCTGAGCACTTCTTACAAGGATTATCTATTGTCTTACCCGTTCCTCTACACCTATCGCAAGTTCTTGAAGTTTGTATAACACCAAATGGGGTACGTTGGTTGATTGTAACCTGTCCTGATCCATGGCAGGATGGACAAGTCTTAGGTGAGGATCCCGCAGCTGCACCTGATCCCCCACAAGCATCACATTTTTCTACGTTATTATACGTAATTTCTTTTTTGCATCCCTTGGCTGCCTCCTCAAAAGAAATAGTTAGAGAAACCTCAGTATCTGCACCTTTCCTTGGAGCATTTGGGTTAGACCTTCTTCCTCCTCCGCCAAAGCCGCCAAAGAAACTGTTAAATATATCGCCTAAATCTATATCTTCACCAAACGGTCCTTGACCTGTCGGGCCTGCGCCATAACTTGGATCAACTCCCGCATGACCAAATTGATCATATCTCGCTCTCTTCTGTTTATCAGAAAGTACTTCATAAGCCTCGTTTACTTCTTTAAACTTCATTTCGGCTTCTTTATCACCCGGATTTAAGTCCGGATGATATTTTTTTGCAAGCTTTCTATAGGCCTTTTTTATTTCGTCATCCGATGCATTCTTTGGTACACCGATAACTTCATAAAAATCCCTCTTATCTGCCAAAAATACCACTCCTACATTTATTGCTAAACTACCAAAATCCCTCCACTGCAAAAGAAGAGGGATATTGGAAATCATGTTATATCTTATTTGTTGTCTTCATCGACATCTTTGTAATCAGCTTCATATACATTATTACCGTCAGCAGTTTTTTCAGCTTGAGGTTCGCCGCCTTGAGGTGCTGCTTGTTGATATAATTTTGTTGATACTTCATACATAGCTTTTTGTAATTCTTCTGTCTTAGACTTAATATCTTCAAAATTATTAGCGCTTATAGCTTCTTTTAAAGTTGATACTTTTCCGTTTAGGTTTGTTTTATCTTCTTCTGAAATCTTGTCTCCACTGTCTGAAAGTAATTTTTCAACAGCATAGCAAAGATTTTCAGCCTCGTTTTTGGTTTCTACTTCCTCACGACGTTTTTTATCTTCCTCTGCAAATTGCTCTGCATTTTTAATTGCTTTGTCTATATCTTCTTTAGACATATTTGTGCTTGAAGTAATAGTAATATTTTGTTCTTTTCCTGTACCTAAGTCTTTAGCATGTACGTTAACAATACCGTTAGCATCTATATCAAAAGTTACTTCAATTTGAGGAATTCCTCTTGGAGCAGGAGCGATACCATCTAGTTTAAATAAACCAAGTTGTTTATTATCTCTTGCAAATTCACGTTCACCTTGAAGTACATTAACTTCAACTTGAGTTTGGTTATCTGCAGCAGTAGAGAAAATTTGGCTCTTCTTTGTTGGTATAGTAGTATTTCTATCAATAACCTTAGTCATAACTCCGCCCATAGTTTCAATACCTAAAGATAGAGGAGTAACATCTAAAAGTAATAAGCCTTCAACTTCTCCGCCTAAAACGCCGGCTTGAAGAGCTGCACCCATAGCAACACACTCATCAGGGTTAATGCCCTTAAATGGCTCTTTACCAGTTAATTTTTTAACAGCCTCTTGTACAGCAGGTATTCTTGAAGAACCACCAACCATTAATACCTTGTCAATTTCATTTATAGATAAGCCTGAATCAGCTAAAGCATTCTTAACAGGAACCATTGTTTTTTCTACTAGATCTGCTGTTAATTCATTAAATTTTGCTCTTGAAAGAGTAAGGTCAAGGTGCTTAGGACCTGTTGCATCTGCTGTTATAAACGGTAGATTAATAGCTGCAGAAGTAACACCTGAAAGTTCGATCTTAGCCTTTTCTGCTGCTTCTTTTAATCTTTGCATAGCCATTTTATCATTTTTAAGGTCTACACCTGTTTCTGCTTTGAAAGAGGAAACCATCCAATCAATTATTCTTTGGTCAAAGTCGTCTCCACCAAGACGGTTATTACCTGCAGTAGCTAAAACCTCTTGAACTCCATCGCCCATTTCGATAATAGATACATCGAAGGTACCTCCGCCTAGGTCATAAACCATAATCTTTTGGTCATTTTCTTTATCAATACCATAAGAAAGTGCTGCAGCTGTAGGCTCATTGATTATACGTTTAACCTCTAAACCTGCAATTTTACCTGCATCCTTTGTTGCTTGACGTTGAGCATCTGTAAAATAAGCAGGTACTGTGATAACAGCTTGTGTTACCTTATCTCCTAGGTAAGCTTCTGCATCTGCCTTTAATTTTTGAAGTATCATTGCAGAAATTTCTTGAGGAGTGTAATCTTTTCCGTCTATGGTTACTTTATGAGATGTACCCATTTCTCTTTTTATAGAAGATATTGTACGATCAGGGTTAGTAATAGCCTGACGTTTTGCAACTTGACCTACCATTCTTTCATTATTTTTTGAAAAAGCTACTACAGATGGAGTTGTTCTTGCACCTTCTGCATTTGCTATAACTACCGGTTCGCCACCTTCTATAACAGCCACACATGAATTTGTTGTACCTAAGTCTATACCTATTGTCTTTGCCATAATATATTTTCCTCCTAAAAATTATACATAATAAAATATTTTATAAAAATATAATCAGTTAGCAACTTGAACCATTGCATATCTAACTATACGGTCTCCAATTTTATATCCCTTTTGGAATACTTCTGCTATAACATTTTCCTCCAATTTATCGTCTTCAATATGTGCAACAGCATTATGAAGATCAGGGTTAAATGTGTCACCTTTGTCGCCAAAGGATTCTACATTTAATTTTTTCATTGATTCATTAAATTGATTAACTATAAGGTTTAATCCTTTTTTATAGTTTTCATCTAAGTTTTCTAAAGACTTAGTTGCATTTTCTAAACTATCCGCAATTGGAAGTATTGCTCCTACTGCCATACTTATCGCATCTGAATATATAGAGGCTTTTTCCTTTTCTGTCCTCTTTCTAAAGTTTTCATATTCCGCCGCAATACGCAGTAACCTATCTTTTTGAGATGCAAGTTCTTTTTCCATTTTTTCTAAAGCTTCTTTATTTGGATCAACTTTTTCTTGAGATTCAATATTTTCCTTAGTATTTTTTGATTCTTCTAATACTTGATTTTCATCTATAGAAGCCTCTTTTGGTTTCTTTGATTTAGTACTCAAAAAATTTTCCCCTTTCGTTTTATGCACATATATTTATATTGTTATATTTAATTTTAATTATCCAAAATTTCACTTAAAATATTTCCAACTGATGAACTTAGATATTCCAGGCTCGTTATTACTTTAGAATAATTCATCCTTGTAGGACCTATTATTGCGATTGCACCCGATGCTTTATTAAATAAATTGTAGGGCGATATAATTATACTTGTACCTAAAAGTTCGGGTTTATTAATTTCAGGACCTATTAAGACATTGGTAGAATTGTTTTTATTGTCAAACAGTAAATCAACAAGCTCCTTTTGTCTACTCAAAAAGCCCACAATACCCTTGGCATCAGCTGTATCGAACTCCGGAAGAAATAAAAGGTTCATTTGCCCTTCCATTCTAACATTTATATTCATTGATTCTTCTGCAGCTTCCAATATTGCATTTAACACTGCAGGCATCAAAAGAGTCATTTCTCCAAAAGTAACGGCTATACTTTGAATAAATGCCGGTGTTATAGAAGAGATATTAATACCAACAAAGTTCTCATTTATGATGGAAGTAAATACCTTTAAAAGCTCGGGAGTAAGATCATAATCACACCTAAAGAGTTTATTTTTTACAATTCCTGATGAAGTCATAAATATAAGCATCGCAGAGCGTTTACCTACTTTTACAAATTCAATTTTTCTAACTGTATCACTAAACGCAGGTGGTGTTGTAGAAATAGCAGTAAAGTTTGTTATTTCCGACAAAAGCTCCGACGCTCTTGAGAGCAGCTTTTCAGGGTCATCTCTGCAAGTAGATAAATTAGATAAGATAAAGCCCTTTTCATTGTCACTCAAATCTTCTTTGTTCATAAGCTTATTAATGTAGAGCCTATACCCTTTATTAGAAGGTACCCTTCCTGACGAAGTATGTAGCTGTTCCAATAAACCCAGTTCACAAAGATCCGCCATATCGTTTCTTATGGTTGCAGATGAAACTGAAAAATCCAAATAATCGCAAAGTATCTTTGAACCAACCGGTTCACCTGTCTTTACATGAATTTCAATAATCGCTTCAAGTATTTTTAGTTTTCTTTCTTCAGGTTTCATAGCACTTACCTCTGATTCTCATCATTAGCACTCTCATCTTTAGAGTGCTAACATAATTATAATTTACCATTAATATCT
>CAKSRC010000018.1 GCA_934486915.1 uncultured Eubacteriales bacterium | reverse complement strand
GAGCTGGTGGACGGACTTGAACCCCCGACCTGCTGATTACAAATCAGCTGCTCTACCAACTGAGCTACACCAGCGTATCAAAACTAGCACTTTAATAATATATCACAACTCATACCTAATTGTCAAGCTTTTTTTATTTCTTATTTTCTCAATTCAGTATTTGTTCGATTTGAATTTGCACTATGTTTTATATTATATCACTCGTCTTTCCTATTGTCAATACATTATTTAAATAAAATACAAGTATTTTCCTATAAGCAAGCGAAATAAAATAAAATCGAGGTATCAACCTGAATGATACCTCGATTATCTTTATTGATTTTGTGTTTCGCCTTTATCTGCCAACACCTTAACCTTAACATCAAAGCTGGATTCATTGGACTTATCACTTTTAGGTCTATATATAGAAAGAGTGACTTCATCCCCTGCAGAATGCTTTGAAAGTTCTGAAAATAAAACATCAAATCCTGTAATTTGAACTGAATTTACTTTAGTGATTATATCTCCCTTACTAACACCTTTAGATGAAAGCTCACTGTCAGTTGATATATCGGCAATAATAATGCCCTCCGGTACAGAATAAAGCTTGGATTGATATGAACTTACAACCTTTCCCGTTATTCCAAGCCTTACTCTACCTGAAACATAACCTTGAGAAATCAAATCATCAACAACACTCTTTGCCGTATTCATTGGGATAGCAAATCCCATTCCCTCAAACCCTGTGGAAACGATTTTGGAAGTATTAATCCCAATAACTTGACCGTTCATATTTACAAGTGCTCCGCCTGAATTTCCGGGATTAATCGCCGCATCAGTTTGAATATACTTAACAGAGTTTGAGCTTGACACTGACCTATTAAGTGCTGAAACTATACCCCTTGTCAAAGAATTAGCAAAATCCATACCCCCTGGATTTCCTATTGCTAAAACCCATGAGCCAACCTTTATGTTGTCAGAATTTCCAAAAGTGGCTGCAGGAAGATTGGAAGCGTTTATTTTTACAACCGCCAAATCAGTCCTCGTATCATACCCAATCACAGTACCTGCATATTCGTCATTACCATTTACTACTACCTTAACATTATATTTTTTTGAGTCCCCTATAACATGCGAATTTGTCAATATATAACCGTCCTGGCTCATAATTATCCCAGATCCTTCGCCCTTGGAATCTTGACTTATTTCACCTGTATTTTCATAAATTACAATGCCTACTATTGAAGGAGAAACATCCGCATATACTTGTTCTGCACTTAAGTCCTTTGAGTTTGTATTATTTTCTATCTCTATTTTAGGCCCATTAGGATCAACTGTATTTTCTTGTGGAATATATTCACTTACATTGCTGTCCTTTTCCAATGTGTCCTTATTCCTTGATGTAGTATAGCTGCTAATACTGGGTCCTGATAAGCGTATGCTCATAACAATCCCCGTAATAAACAAACAAAATATAAAAGCTAAAATTCCAAAATATAAAACAAGACCTTTATTTATTCTTTTTTTCTCCGATTTTATATCCTTGCCCTCAATTTCAGCCTCTACTTGTTCCGAATTTTTGGGTGTGATAACCTCAATATCTTCTTCTAAAATCTCAGTATTATTCTCTATATCACCTTGAGCACTCGATTCTTTTAAAGAGTCTTGATTGCGTACATTCTCTAAATCTTCCTTTAAGATTTCGCTTTCAGCTTCCTTATTTTCTTTTTTTTCATTTGGATTATACTCGTCCATATACACAACTCCTTCTATAAATATGTTTTACTTCTTAGGTATCCAAAATTCAAATTCGCAATATTGGCTTCCATCACTATTTAACGATATTTCTCCCTTATGGCGGTTAATTATTGTTTTAGCAATATAGAGACCAAGACCCAATCCACTTTTATTGTTACTCCTGGATTTATCCGCCTTATAGAACTTATCAAAGACGAGCCTCATCTCATCTCTATTAATTCCTCTCCCACTGTTTCTTAAAGTAAACATTGCGATATTTCCCTCTTCTTTAATGTTAATACTAATAAAGCCATTCTCCTCAACAAATTTACACGCATTTTCAATTAAATTGTAAATTACTTGAGTTATCATATCTTTATCTGCACATACCATTACTTTTTTTAGATTATCAATACCTATAACTTTTACATTTTTATCTTGAATTTTGCTTTTAAATAGGAAAAGAACTGCTATGGTACTTTGTGTAATATCAAATTTCTGTTTATTTAACTTTATTTTGTCACTGTCTATCCTAGATAAGTTTAACATAGAACTAACAAGTCTTGAAAGCCTTTTTGCCTCATCACTTACAATCATTAAGTAATGCTTTTGTTCCTCCTGCGGTATTGTACCATCTAAAATAGCATCTACAAAACCACAAATAGATGTCATAGGCGTCTTAAGCTCATGAGATACATTAGAAATAAAATTTCTCCTCACTATTTCGGATTCCTCGATGGAATCTGCCATATCATTAAATTCCCTTGAAAGATTACCAATCTCATCTTGATCCTTAATGTCAACTCTCGATTTAAGATTTCCCTTGCCAAAATCATGAGCCGCCTTAGACAATTGCTTTAGTGGCCTTGTCATGGAATATGATAACATACCAAATAACAAAAAAGCAACTGCAAATGAGCTTATTCCCGCCAATAAAAATATTTTTAATACATGTATTCTAAATACTTTTATATAAGACGTATCAGTTGCAGTAAAAACTATGCCAATTTGAGTACTTTGGCCATCAATGTCTACTGATATTGGAGAGCCAACAAAGTAGCAATTATCATCATATATACCGCCTAAATTACCTTTGCCATTGTATCCATCATCTAGCGCATCGTCTACAATATATGAAGGGATTGATTGGTTTAAGTATAAGTGATCCTTAGCCCTTTGTGACAAAAGCATAATTACGCCATTTTCATCAGTTATAAAGACATCCGCATCTATGTTGTTAGAAAATGTGTCAAGTACATTCTTAGTCAAATCATTATCTATAGTACCAAGCTCAGTTTGATTATCCTTTAGGGTTCTTTTTATAAACAAAGCTATACTTTCTACATTTTCATCCAGTAATGCGCGTTTATGTTCCTCCCAAAAACCGGACATAAAACCTGCAACTATTATACCGGTGGTAATAAACGAAACCAATATAACGATTATGTTTACTAAAAAATACTTCTTAAAAAATGTATTTTTAAGGTGCATTAATCGTACACCTCAAATCTATAACCAACCTTAAAAATTGTTTTTATTTCCCAATGGTTAGATGCATTACTTATTTTATTTCTAATCCTTGTTATATGCACATCTAAGGTGCGTGTATCTCCTTGATAATTATATCCCCAAACATGGTCCAAGAGCTCTTGCCTTGTTAAGGTTTTGTTTGGATTTTTTGCAAGGTAACCCAAAAGTTCAACCTCTTTAAGAGGTGCTTCAATTTCCTCGCCGTTTACGGTTATTGTATATCTATCAAAGTCAATTATTAAATTGTCGTACTCGATTTTTCCTTTAAGCTCGCCCTCATCCTTTCGATTCCCTCTTCTTAATACAGCCTTTACTCTTGCGACGACCTCTTTCATATCAAAAGGTTTGACTATATAATCATCGGCACCGATTTCCAATCCTAAAACTTTATCAAAAACTTCTTCTTTTGCTGTTATCATTATAATAGGACAATTTGACACGGCCCTAATTTTCTTACACACAGTCCACCCGTCGATATTTGGCATCATTATATCTAAAAGGACAATATCCGGATTAAATATTTCAAATTTATAAAGAGCCTCAACACCATCATTTGCGCAAGACACTTCATATTGTTGAACTCTAAAATACATAGCTAATATCTCACAAATGTTTTTATCATCATCCACTACTAAAATTTTATCATTCATACTATGCCCCCTTATTATAGATTATTGTTTTATTTATATTATAATGCAGCAGTGTTAAAATTTCATTAATTTTTAATTTCATAAAAATATAAAATTCAAGTGTACATAATATTAAAATTAATACAAATACTATTTTCCATAAAGTGTGGTGATTTATTTGGATTATCTAAAAGCATTTATAGTGGGCGGACTAATCTGCGTTGTCGGCCAAATTTTAATAGATCGAACTAAACTTACTCCAGCAAGAATACTTGTTTTGTTCGTAACTTTAGGAGTGTTCCTGGGTGCAATAGGCGTTTACGAACCCCTTGTTAATTTTGCAGGGGCAGGAGCAACCGTCCCCCTTACAGGCTTTGGGTATACGCTTTCAGTAGGTATAAAAGAAGCAATAGAAAAGCAAGGGCTTCTTGGAATATTGACAGGAGGGGTAACAGCCGGTTCGGCTGGTATTGCCGCGGCAGTTGTGTTTGGATATATTGCAGCACTTGTTTCAAAGCCAAGAGATAAGTCATAAGTTAAAACCATGGAGTAACTAATTTAATAGTAGTTACTCCATTTATATATTTATCCTCTACATTATTGATAAACCTAAATATTATTTAAAATTAATAGCCCGCAAACAAAAGATTCACGAGCTAATTAATGATTCTATTCTATTTTTTCAGACCTTACTGCTTTATCATTCGCAAAATACCTATGCATTAAATACAATAGCACAACAAAAGATACAATAGAAAAAGTAAGTGTTATAAATAAGTTATTGGTTATTCCTGCAACTATGTATCCAAAAAACGATACTCCCGCAACAAAACCTGCATATGGAAGTTGAGTTGAGACGTGATCCATGTGATTACATCCTGCACCCGTAGAAGAAAGTATTGTCGTATCTGAAATAGGTGAACAATGATCCCCAAATACAGCCCCGGATAATGTGGCAGAAACAGCTACTATAGTAAGTTCAGGAGCAATTCTTTGGCAAACCATAATTATAATTGGAATTAATATTCCAAATGTACCCCATGAGGTTCCCATTGCAAAAGCCAAAAATGCCGCAACTGCAAAAATTATACACGGGATAAACATAATAGGCATATTTGAGTTAGCAACTAAATCTCCCACGTACTCACCCGTACTTAAAAGATCACGGCAAATTCCACTAATTGTCCAAGCCAAGGTTAGAATTACAAACGCAGGAACCATAGATTTAATTCCTTGATTTAGGCCATCCATAAACTGTTTAAAAGTTAAAAGTCCCCTTGGTACAAACATAACAAACGCAACAACAAGTGAAACAAAAGCTCCATATGTTATGGCTCTTGACGCGTCAGTTTCTCCAAAAGCCTGCATTATAGAAACATTGCCCTTAAAAAAGTCACCCAAGTAAAGCATAAATACAAGCGAAGATATTATAAGTGATAAAATAGGTATTAATAAGTCGACAACCTTACCTTTATTAGAAGGATTTATATGTTCTATATCTTCATCCATAGTTTCCTTCTCTGTTACAAATACATCTCCCGTTTCTATCGCCTTTGTCTCGAACTTTGCCATAAGGCCAAAGTCCCATCCTTTAAACGATATTATAAGGAGCATGAGTATTGTCAAAATAGCGTATAAATTATATGGGATTGTTTTTATAAAAGTTGTCATCCCATTAATGCCTGTACCGTCCATATAAGAAATAACTGATGCTGCCCAGCTCGACACAGGAGCTATTATACATATTGGCGCCGCAGTCGCATCAATCAAATAGGCAAGCTTTGCTCTTGATATTCGATTTTTATCAGTAATAGGCTTCATAACAGTTCCAACTGTTAAGCAGTTAAAATAGTCATCAATAAATATACATACGCCTAAAATAAACGTAGCAATTTGAGCCCAAGACCTTGAATTGATTTTTTTAGCTGCCCAATTTCCATAAGCTTGAGAGCCCCCAGCCTTGGTTATAACCACAACAAGTGCACCCAAGATGGCTAAAAATATGATAATATATGCATTATCCCCTATTTTTTCGCACATCAAAGAAAAGACCAACTCTATTACCCTTAATACGCCCTCGCCGGTACTAAAAGAATATATTACCGCCCCGGAAAATATGCCTATTAGCAATGAAGATATAACCTCTTTGGTTATAAGCGCCAATATGATTGCTATTATAGGCGGCAACACTGAAAGAAATCCAACCTCAATCGGATTCATTTATTTATCTCCCCTTAATATGTAATTTTACTTTTTGTATATATAAAGCCGTTATTCCATGGTTAGCAGGAATAACGGCTCTGTTAATCTGAAACAGCAAACGCAATTAATAAAATATTTCAGATTTATATAAGCAAGAAAAATATTAAATTTCTATTGCCTATAAATATTATCTCAGTAATTTTTAAATTTATTACTGAGATATCCTGGAAAATATTATTAATTTAATCCCAAGCCTCTGTATTTTCTATTCCAAGCTCTTTAGGTTTAAAGACCGGATCTTTACCCAATTTCCTTTGATTAATATAATCGTTTAAAACCTTAAAGCATGTATTTCCAAGTAATAAGATAGCTATTATATTAAGAATGGCTAAAAGTCCCATTAGTATATCGGCTAAATCCCATACTGTTCCAAAGCTTGCCTGACTTCCTAAAAATACTGCCAAAAGACATGTAGCTCTCACGAAATTTAGGAGTTTCTTACTATTCTTAATAAACAATACATTTGATTCAATATAACAATAATTCCCTATTATCGATGTAAAGGCAAATGTAAAGACTGAAAAAGTTATAAAATGGATTCCAAGCGGTCCTATTTGATTTTTAACTGCCGCTTGCACAAATGGAATACCGTTTAATCCACAATTAAGATCTACCCCAGAAAGAAGCACAATAAAGGCTGAGGTCGAACAAATCAATATTGTATCAATAAAAACCGAAATTATTTGCACTAAACCTTGCTTAACCGGGTGAGATACATCTGCAGTAGCTGCCGCATTTGGTGCGCTTCCCATTCCGGCTTCATTAGAAAATAGCCCTCTTTTTATTCCAATCAACATAACACTTCCTGCAAAACCGCCAAAAATTGATTTAAAGTCAAAAGCGTTATTAAAAATCATTCCAAACATTTGAGGAACTTTTTGAATATTCATAATAGTAATAAATATACCCAATGCCATATATACCAGAGCCATAGCAGGTACTAAGTAAGATGTAATAAATCCTATACGTTTAACCCCGCCCAAAATTGTCACTGCGGTAAGTATTGTTAGAGCTACTCCTATTAAAAATGGATAAATAGTATTTGCATAATCCTCAATATAATATTCAAACGAAGATGAAATTGTATAAGAGTGGAGAGCATTAAATCCATAAGCAAAGCAAAGAATTAACAGCACTGAAAAAAGCACTCCAAGAAATCTATTGCCTAAGGCCTTTTGAATATAATATGAAGGTCCGCCTCTAAAAGAATCCCCGTCTTTAGATTTGTAAACTTGAGCTAAGGTACTTTCTGCAAATGCAGATGCTGCACCAATCAGTGCCATAACCCACATCCAAAAGACAGCCCCCGGCCCTCCTAGAATAATCGCCACAGTAATTCCTGCTATATTTCCAGTCCCAACTCGTGAAGCCGTTGATATCATCAAAGCCTGAAATGAAGATACTTTTTGACCATCCGGCCTTTCGGTAATAGCCCTTAAAGCTTCCGGGAAAAGCCTCAGTTGCACAAATTTAGTTCTTATTGTAAAATAAACTCCCGCCCCAACCAAAAGAACTATTAATATATTAGAGTATAAAAAGTTATTTATATAATCAAGTACACTGTCTATCCCACTAATCAAATATATTATCCCCCTTTCAAATTATAAAAACCTATTTAGTAATCAGTCCCAGGCCTCAGTATCCTTTATACCAAGTTCCTTAGGACAAAACTTTGGATCTTTTCCACTCTTTTTCTGCGCTATATAATCCTTTAATGTTACTGATACAACCTTTGAAAGAGCAAACATTGCAAATATATTTACAATAGCCATAAATGCCATTAAAATATCTGCTAAGTTCCAAACTATATCCAATGTCGCTTGAGTTCCTAAAAATACTGCTATTAAACAAGTGCATCTAAATATGTTTAAAACTACTTTGCTGTTTTTTATAAATAATATATTAGATTCTGCATAACAATAGTTACCTATTATTGAAGTAAACGCAAACATAAGTATAGATATGGTTATAAAGTGCATTCCAATCGATCCTACTTGACTTTCAATAGCTGCTTGAACTAACGGTATACCGTTTAATCCTCCGTTTATATCAACCCCTGAAAGTAAAATAATAAATGCTGATGTTGTGCAAATTATAAGAGTATCTATACAAACAGAAACAATTTGCACTAAACCCTGTTTAACTGGGTGAGATACATCCGCAGTCGCAGCGGCATTCGGCGCACTTCCCATTCCGGCCTCATTGGAAAATAATCCTCTTTTTATACCAATTAGCATAGCACTTCCTGCAAAACCGCCAAAAATTGATTTAAAATCAAAAGCACTGTCAAATATACTCTTAAACATTTGAGGCACTTTTTCTATATTTGCAACAATCATATAAATGCCCAATATCATGTAAAACAATGCCATGGCAGGCACAATATATGAGCTTACAAAACCGATCCTATGGACTCCGCCAAAAATTACAATTGCCGTTAATATAGCTAAAATAATTCCAACCAAATAAGGATATATGGTTTGCTTATAATTCGGAATATACCACTCTAAAGATGAAGATATATTATAAGACTGCACTACATTTAATCCATAAACCATACATGCAATCAAAAACACAGCAAATATAACTCCAAGCCAACGTTTTTTTAAAGCCCTTTCAATATAATAAGCAGGGCCCCCAAGATAGTTTTTGCCATCCTTAATTTTATATACTTGAGCCAAAGTACTTTCCGCAAATGCCGATGCCGAGCCTATAACAGCCATGACCCACATCCAAAATACTGAACCCGGACCACCTAGTACTATCGCTACGGCTATGCCTGCTATATTTCCTGTCCCAACCCTTGATGCCGTGGATATCATCAACGCTTGAAACGACGAAACCTTTTTATCATGCGATTTTTCCGTTACTGATCTAATTGCTTCGGGGAACATTGTAATTTGTACAAATCTAGTTCGAATTGTAAAAAATACTCCCGCTGCTATTAATAACAATATTAATATATGTGAATATAGAAAATCGCTTATTGCTATTAATTCTTTATCTAATTGAAATGTCAAACATCGCACCTGCCCAATCACAAATTTAGTATAATTTTGTATTATATCATATTTATTCTAAAAAGTCTAGATTTTTCTTGGCAATTACTGCGATTATAATCTCGAAAAATCACCCGACTACACAAAAAATATTTTTATCCTATCTTCTACGTTTTTTATTTAGTCGTCTCTTTTTTAAGTTACGATAATCCTTATAAAAGTCATATATGTCATCAAAAGCACTTCTGTTCTCTTTCACATTTACAGTTTTGCCGCAAATCTTACTGTTTTTCATTTTCTTCAAAACTTCATCGAATTTTTTAGATGGTACGGCAACAACTGTCTCTTTATCATATATTTCTATTTTTCCGATTTCACTTCCTTTCACGGAAGTTTTTTCTGAAATTGCCGCAACTATATGAGCAGGTGCCACTTTTTTATTTCGTCCTATTGTTAATATTACCTTTTTAAATGAGGAGTTCTCTCTATTTATTTTTGTGGGTTTAACTGACTTTACATCACTTATGCTGCACCTAATTTTTCCAAAATAAACCTCTAAGACAGCTGCAGCAACACGAGCAGGATCATAACCCTTTCTTATAAGCTCATTGATTGTATCCATATAATCAAGGTTTGTATTTTCCTTAACCATATCTTCAATCCTTTTTATAACCAAATCATTGTTCTTCTTATTAACACTTTCAAGACTTGGTATCTCTTCAAATGTTATTTTAGATTTAGTAAACCTTGCGATTCTTTGAAGAATTTCAACCTGCTTTGAACCGCTGCAAATTGTAATAGCTGTACCTGACTTACCCGCTCTTCCCGTTCTTCCTACTCTATGGACATAATACTCTATATTTTGAGGTATATCATAGTTTATAACATAGTCGATATCACTTACATCTATACCTCTTGCGGCAACATCTGTCGCTATCAAAATATTTGTTTGACCTTTTTTGAATGAATTCATAACCTTTGTTCTTTGTGCTTGTTTCATGTCTCCATGGATACCTTCTGCGCTGAAACCATATTTTTTCAAATAACCCGATACATCATCTACCATTTTCTTTGTATTGCAAAAGAGTATAGCCCTATTGGGTTTTGTATAACTTAAAATCAAATTCAAAGCATCCATTTTTCTGCCCATGGGGACATTATAATAAAATTGGTCTATATTTTCGACAGTCATCTGCTTTTTGTCGACTGATATAAGTTTGGGATTATTTTGAAACTTTCTAGTTAGCTCCATTATTTCTCTAGGCATTGTTGCAGAAAAAAGTACCGTTTGCCTCTCATCGGGAGCTTCCTCAAGTATAGACTCAATATCATCTCTAAATCCCATACTGAGCATTTCATCCGCTTCATCCAAAACGGCCATTTTTAGGTTGGAAAGCCTTAACGTTCTTCTCCTCATATGGTCCATAACTCGCCCTGGTGTACCTATTACTATATTGGCTGACTTCAACCTTTCAATTTGTCTGCCCATAGGTGCGCCGCCATATACATCTACTATCTTTACCCCCTCTTTAAATTTTGCAAGCTTTCTCATTTCTTCACAAGCCTGCATTGCAAGTTCTCTTGTAGGACACAATACCAAAACCTGAACTTCCTTTAGATCTGGATCTATAATTTCAAGCGCCGGTATTCCAAACGCTACTGTTTTACCAGTACCCGTTTGAGATTTTCCTATTATATCCAATCCTTCTTTTATTATAGGTATAGCTTTAGCTTGAATTTCAGTGGGATTTTCAAAACCCATTTCCTCGACTGCCCTTTTTATGTCTTCTGATATTTGAATTTCCTTAAATGACAACATTTCCATTATTTCCTCTTCCTAAGTATGTATATTAAATTTCGTATTCATAATAATATTAAATTTAGTTTTAATAAATTAGAATAAAATATAATTATAGCATATTATAAGGGTAAATGGAAATACCTAAATCTATGATTTTTAGCATAATTGTAATATTTTAATAAAATCTAATTGAAAATTCCACTTATTTTCTACGTCAAAAATTTTTTTTAATTCTTTAAAAGACTTATACATTCACGATTCTATTCTACAATATTCTTTGATGTGAAATTTTTTCTCTAAAACTTTACAAATCCCAGGAGGTTGTTAAATTGATATCTGAAAATCCCGTAGATCAAGACTGTATTCATCAGCCTAAAGAATTTAATAGTATGAGTATTCCATACCAATCCTATCATGACTTAAAAAATTGCCTATTTGTTGTCATGGGTTATATGGAGTTAGGTGAATATGAAAAAGCAAAGTGCAAACTAAATTATATTTGTAAAAAGTTAAATGTTCGTAACACAACTAACCCAATTTTGCGCTCTTTCATATATAATAAAATACACTCATGCCCATCCAATAACATAAACTTTAAAGCATTAAACTTAGATATCCCCGAAACATACATAGAAGAGTGTGATTTATTCTCTGTTATTGGAAATGCTCTGGATAATGCTGTTGAATCCTGTGATAAAGTACCGGATAAATCAAAAAGATATATTTCTATGTCCATGTTTATGAAAAATAAATATCTGAATATTGTTATTACTAATCCCATATCCGAAAAGGTAAAAATAGAAAACAACAACATATTAACGACTAAAAATGAAAAACACATACATGGATTTGGTCTTAATAATATTCGAATAATGGCTAAAAAATATCATGGTCACGTTAGCATCTCCAGAGGACTAAGAAAATTTGCTATTAAAATCAAGCTTAGAGTAGACTAAATTTCAATATCAACTTAAAGCAAAAACACTCCATCTTCGTTTTTGCTTTAAGATAATTTTTGAAAAAATTACTATTAATAAAGTCACATCACAATACACATAATACTAATGCAAACGCAAGAAGTTATTAAAAAATTAATTTAATAAAAGGAGTGTTTGAATATGTCTAAAAATTCAGTAGTAGTACCAGAAGCTAGAGAAGCACTTGATAAATTTAAGATGGAAGCTGCAAGCGAAGTAGGTGTTAACCTAAAGCAAGGATATAACGGAGACTTAACTTCAAAACAAGCAGGATCTGTCGGCGGTCAAATGGTTAAAAAAATGATCGAACAGTATGAAGCAAACATGAAATAAATATAAGTAATATATTACTCGCAGATATCAAAAGATATCTGCGAGTTCTTTATTAATCCTATATATTCAATAATCAGTTTAATATGTTCAATTAAGGTTTCTAATATTTTGTTTCAAATATAAACTGCTGAATTTTTTACATCTAGACTGTTTTGAGTTTCATTATCATCGGCACTAATTAATCATCCAACTTTAAAACTGACATAAACGCATCCTGCGGCACTTCAACTGTTCCCAATTGACGCATACGTTTCTTACCTTCTTTTTGCTTTTCAAGCAGTTTTCTCTTTCTTGTAATATCCCCGCCGTAGCATTTTGCCAAAACGTCTTTTCTCATAGCTTTTACTGTCTCTCTTGCTATGACCTTTCCCCCAATACAAGCTTGTATTGGCACTTCAAAAAGTTGACGCGGTATTTTTTCTTTTAATTTTTCGGCCATCTTTCTTCCCCTTGAATATGCCTTGCTTTTATGAATAATAAACGAAAGAGCGTCGACTGTTTCACCATTTAGCATTATATCGAGTTTTACAAGGTCTGATTCTTTATACTCTGCTAATTCATAGTCAAATGAAGCATATCCTCGAGTTTTGGACTTTAGTGTATCAAAAAAGTCATACACAATCTCGTTAAGAGGCAATTCATAATGAATGTCAACTCTATCTTCGTCTATATACTGCATATCTTTAAATACTCCACGTCTATCCTGGCACAATTCCATTATATTCCCAACATAATTAGATGGTGCATATATATGAGCATTTGCCATGGGTTCTTCGGCCTTTAAAATTAAAGAGGGGTTTGGATAATTTGTTGGGTTATCAATCATAACCACTTCGCCGTCAGTCTTGGTAATCTTGTAAATAACACTTGGCGCTGTCGTTATTAAGTCAAGATTATATTCCCTCTCAAGGCGTTCTTGAATAATCTCCATATGAAGAAGCCCTAAAAATCCACACCTAAATCCAAAACCTAAAGCAATAGATGTTTCAGGCTCGAACGAAAGTGCAGCGTCATTAAGTTGAAGCTTTTCAAGTGCTTCCCTTAAATCGGAATACTTTGCT
This sequence comes from uncultured Eubacteriales bacterium, assembly GCA_934486915.1. Classification (GTDB taxonomy): domain Bacteria; phylum Bacillota; class Clostridia; order Oscillospirales; family Acutalibacteraceae; genus CAKSJY01. The sequence continues at coordinate 14,702 of CAKSRC010000018.1, read as the reverse complement.
CCATCGAGCGGATATACACCGCAATACACCATAGGATTTACTGACCTGTAGCCGGGAAGCGCTTCTTTTGCAGGATTTTGAGATAAAGTAACCGTATCACCTACCCTGGCATCTGCAACCGCCTTTATCGACGCTGTGATATATCCTACTTCACCCGACAAAAGTTCATTTTTAGGTTCAAGACTTGTAGCTCTCATTATGCCGCACTCTACCACGGTAAATTTAGAACCTACTGACATAAGTTGAATTTCATCGCCTACTTTTACCTTACCGTCTATAACTCTTACATAAATAATTACTCCCTTATATGAATCATAACAAGAATCAAATATAAGAGCCTTTAAAGGTTTCTCATCATCTGCATTTGGGGCGGGAATTTGTTCCACAATTGCCTCAAGCACAGCCTTTATATTAAGACCTGACTTTGCAGAAACTCTTGGTGCATCCTTAGCAGGTATTCCTATTACATCTTCTATTTCTTTACATACCTTGTCCGGCTGCGCACTTGGAAGATCTATTTTATTAATTATAGGAACTATTTCCAATCCTGCATCAACCGCTAAATATGTATTAGCTAAAGTCTGCGCCTCTATACCTTGAGAAGCATCAACCACAAGCAATGCCCCCTCACAAGCTGCTAATGATCTTGAAACTTCATAGTTAAAGTCCACATGGCCCGGGGTATCAATAAGGTTAAATACGTATTCTTTGCCGTCATCTGCTTTATATTGCAGTGTAACAGCCCTAGCTTTTATCGTTATTCCTCGTTCTCTTTCTATATCCATGTTATCCAAAAGCTGCGACTGAAGATCCCTCTTTGAAACGGAGCTTGTCTGCTCTAATATCCTGTCTGCAAGTGTTGACTTACCGTGATCTATATGAGCTATTATGCTAAAATTTCTTATTTGTTCTTTTGAAACGGACAAAATTAATCACCTACTAATTTAATTATATTCTATATTTTATCACACCCTTATATTTATGTCATCTTCTACTGCAAAACAATTTGTTAATCCTAATAAATTAAATACTAAACATTCCAAAATATGAATTATTTATATAGACCTGTTGCAGACAGTCAAAATATAAGATATAATATATTATGTATGTTTTGTATGTGTTTACCATATCGACTAACAGTTTATACGAGGTGAAATAATGATTTTAAAATTCACGAAAATGCATGGCTGCGGCAATGATTATGTCTATATAAATTGCTTTGAGCAGGAAATTAACAACCCCCAAGCTTTAAGTATAAAGCTTTCTAACCGCCATTACTCTATTGGGTCGGACGGGGTTATATTAATATGCAAATCAAATAAAGCAGACGCTAAAATGCGTATGTTTAATGCAGATGGCAGCGAGGGAAAAATGTGCGGCAACGGCATTCGCTGCGTTGGCAAATATCTATTCGATCATAACATGGTTAAAAAAGATGATATTTTAATTGAAACTTTAAGCGGTATAAAAAAGCTTAAAGCAATAAGAAAAAGTGGGGATGAAGAAGTAACCAACCTATGTGTAGACATGGGAAAAGCAAACCTTAACGCTAAAGACATCCCAGTTAATCTCGACCAAAATACAATTATTAATTATCCTATACAAATATGCAAAAAAGAATACAACATAACTTGTGTTTCCATGGGAAACCCACACTGTATTGTATTTTGCAAAAATGTAGATGATATTGATATAGAAAAAATAGGACCCATGTTTGAAAAAAATCCTATTTTCCCAAATGGAGTCAACACTGAATTTATAGAAATCATTGATGACAACACTCTAAAAATGCGTGTATGGGAAAGAGGAAGTGGTGAAACAATGGCCTGCGGGACAGGCGCCTGTGCAGCTGCAGTGGCGGCAGTCGAAAATGGATACTGCAAAAAAAATCAAGAAATTAAAGTAAAGCTAAAAGGCGGAGACCTAACAATAAAATACACTGATGAAACTGTATTAATGACAGGACCTGCCCAAAAATCATTTGAAGGAGAAATTGAAATATGACAAAATATATATTCGTAACAGGCGGAGTCGTATCCGGCCTTGGAAAAGGAATTACTGCGGCTTCATTAGGAAGACTTTTAAAGTCAAGAGGTCTTAAAATAGCAGCCCAAAAGCTTGACCCTTATATAAACGTAGACCCTGGAACAATGAGCCCTTATCAACACGGTGAAGTATTTGTAACTGAGGACGGCGCCGAAACTGACCTTGATTTAGGTCACTACGAAAGATTTATAGATGAAAATCTAAATAAATACTCCAACCTCACGACAGGAAAAGTATATTGGAATGTCCTCACTAAGGAAAGAAACGGTGAATATCTTGGAGAAACTGTTCAAGTTATCCCCCACATTACCAACGAAATCAAAAACTTTATCTATTCTGTAGGTAAAAAGTCTCAAGCTGATGTCGTTATCACTGAAATCGGCGGTACAACAGGTGATATAGAAAGCCAACCTTTCTTAGAAGCGATAAGGCAGGTTTCCTTAGAAGTAGGTCAAGAAAACTGCTTATTTATGCACGTTACCCTTATACCATACATAAAGAGCTCGGGCGAACACAAGTCAAAACCAACCCAACATTCAGTTAAAGAACTAAGAGCATTGGGAATCAATCCTAACATAATTATTGCAAGATGTGATGAGCCTATAACTGATTCAATTAGACAAAAAATCTCTCTATTTTGCAATGTAAAACCTGATTGCGTTATAGAAAACTTAGATGTTCCTGTTTTATATCAAGCACCTTTAATGCTTGAAAAAAATCATTTTTCCGACATAGTGTGCAGAGAACTTTCATTAAATCTTCCTCCTTGTGACCTAACCGAGTGGGAGGACATGCTTAAGAGAATAGATGATCGAAATCAAAAAATAAAAATAGCTATAGTAGGAAAATACGTACAACTTCATGACGCTTATCTCTCCGTTGCAGAAGCATTATATCACGGTGGTTTTGAAAACAGTGCGGCTATAGATATTAAATGGGTAGATTCCGAACTTGTAACAACATACACAGTAGACGAGCTCCTATCAGACTGCAGCGGCATATTAATCCCGGGCGGATTCGGCGACAGGGGTATCGAAGGAAAAATAGAAGCAGCCAGATATGCAAGAGAAAACAATATCCCATTCCTAGGTATTTGTTTGGGTATGCAAATTTCAGTTATAGAATTTGCAAGAAATGTCCTAAAACTTAAAGACGCAAGCTCTAGAGAATTTAATCCTAACAGCGAACACTGTGTCATAGACTTAATGGACGAACAACAAAATGTCGTATCAAAGGGCGGGACTATGAGGCTAGGCGCTTACCCATGTAAAATAAAACAAGGTACACTTCTTGAAAAAGCATATAATGCTTCAGAAATAAGTGAACGTCATCGCCATAGATATGAATTTAATAACCAATTTAGGGAAGAATTAGAAAAGGCAGGTTTGGTAGTCTCGGGTACATCCCCTAACGGTATGCTTGTAGAAGCCGTAGAAATTCCTAAAAACAAATTCTTTGTTGCGGTTCAATATCATCCTGAATTCAAGAGCAGACCAAACCATGCTCACCCACTATTCCGTGAGTTTATCAAAGCTTCTTTAGGAGAATAATTATGAAAATTAATCCAAACTACTCTAACATAAACGATAGCTATTTGTTTTCTACTATAGCTAAAAAAGTAAATGAATTTACTCAAAATAATCCTAACGCAAACATCATTCGCCTTGGTATAGGCGATGTAACAAGACCACTTTGTCCCGCTGTTATAAATGCACTTCACGAGGCTGTCGATGAAATGGGAAAAAGCGAAACATTTAGAGGCTATGGCCCAGAACAAGGCTATGACTTTCTAAGAAACGCCGTAAAAGATTATTATAAAGGCCATAATGTAGACCTCGATATTAACGAAATCTTTATAGGCGACGGTGCAAAAAGTGACGTTGGAAACATCTTAGACATATTTTCAAATGACAATATAGTTTTAGTACCCGACCCTGTATATCCTGTCTATGTCGACACCAACACAATGGCCGGACGAAAAATTATTTATATGGATGCAAATAAAGAAAACGGCTTCCTACCGTTACCAAATAACGATGTAAAGGCTGATATAATTTATTTGTGCTCTCCTAACAATCCTACGGGAGCTGTTTATAATTATGAGCAACTAAAAAAATGGGTTGATTATGCTTTGGAACAAGACGCTATAATACTTTTCGATGCTGCATATGAGGCATTTATAGATGAGGACCTACCTCATAGCATATACGAAATAGAAGGCGCTAAAAATTGTGCTATAGAATTTTGCTCCTTATCTAAAACTGCAGGATTCACTGGTACTAGATGCGGATATACTATAGTTCCAATGGATATCACAAAAGAATCAACCAAACTCAACAAGCTTTGGCTTAGAAGACAAACCACTAAATTTAACGGAGTTTCTTATATAGTACAAAGAGGTGCGGCTGCAGTCTTTTCAAAAGAGGGTCAAGAACAAATTAAAGAAACCATAAAATACTATAAAGAAAATGCAAAAATCATGTCTGGTGCATTAAATGAACTTGGTATATGGTTTACAGGCGGCACCAACTCACCATATGTATGGTTAAAATGTCCTATGGGTATGTCATCTTGGGAATTCTTCGACTTCTTAATAAAAGAAGCAAATGTCGTGGGTACTCCCGGTGCCGGCTTTGGCAAAAATGGAGAAGGTTTCTTTAGGCTTACTGCCTTTGGAAATAAAGACGCTACCAAGGAAGCTGTAGATAGAATTAAAAAGGTATTGTCCAAATAAATATCAAACATAAACATTTCATAGCAAGATTAAATTCTTGCTATGAAATTTATTTATTAATAATTTAATATTAAATCTTAATAAGGAGTAAATCACATGAAAAGTGCAATAAGATTTTTATCCTTAATTTTAACCGTTACTATGAGTTTTTCACTTTTATGTTCTTGCAAAAAGGCTGAGGACAACTTTGAAAGCAGCAGTAATTCCTCAAGTACATCTTCAAAGGAATATGATATCTCTTTTTATAACTACAAACCCGAAGCTGAAGGGTTTTTTAAAGATATTTGCAGCTATTATGAGGATCAAACAGGGGTAAAGGTAAAGTTTATACAAGCCTCAAAAGATAAAACTAATATTGAAAATATTCGAGACCTTGTAAAGTCAAATGAAGCTCCAAATATATTTACTATACAGGGTTTATCGGAACTTAAAGAGCTTGAAAACGATAATATTGTTCTAAACTTTAACAAAGCAAATAAAGAAAACTTTAAGGAATTCGTAAACGAAATCCCAGATGAGCTTAGACTTTCCTATGATAATTACAGCAATTACGGTATTCCCTATGATATCGAAGCTTATGGCTATTTAGTAGATAAAAAAATGCTTGCAGATCTTTTTGAACTGGATGACATTTCTTCTATTCTGCAAGATTTAAAGGCAAGTTCTTATGACGAGTTTTGCAGCTTTTGCCTGGCTATAAATGATTATATAAAAAATAATGTATCGTCCTCAATTGTTTTAAATGGAAATAAATATTCTCTAGCTCAATCTAAAGCAGGGCTTTCAAATAACCTTGATGAAGTTTTCGTCACCGCAGGGCTTGAACCCTGGACATACACAAGCCATATGCTAAATATAGCACTGTGCTCTCAATTCGAATCTCAAAAAGATCTATTAAATACTCCACAAATCGATAGCCTTAAAGATATTATCACAAAGTATACAAAAGCCCTAGACTTTGAAACCTCATATTCAGCCCCTAATCGAGGTAAAGGTTATCTTAAAAGTGCAAAAGATTATAGTAATGTTATCGCCGACTTTACAAACAGTAAGGCCCTATTTATAAATCAAGGCAATTGGGCATACAACGATATAAAAGCAAATAACGAGGATCTAGCAAAACGCACTACTATAATTCCAATAAAGCTCCCGCTTGAGGAAAATGATATAAGGCTAGCAGATACATCCTTAGAGGACTTCAATAGCTCTATTCCTATATATGTACCAATGTATTATTCTATAAATTCTAGCGGTACCGAGCTTGAACTAAAACTTGCGGAAGAATTCCTAATTTGGCTTAATACCGCAGAATATCCCAAAAGCAAAATGATTGAAGACTATAACATGATACCAAGCAATATAAGCACTTATTATCAGCTCAATAACAATTTAAATAACGATATATTGTCATATAAAAAGTCAGGGCACTATTTACCCGCCGCCTACTTAGGCGCTCCCTATTCATGGAATGAAGCATTGGGCAATGAAATTAAGGAAAACTACCTTACAAAAAATTTGTGGAGCAAAGAAGATTATGAAGCCATCGCTGATTTTGCAATATCTAAATGGAAAGATCTTAAAAAATAATAAATCCTCGAATATTTATTTTTAATTAGGTAAAGAATAATAAAACCCAATTATATTTAAAGAAGGTTTTATTATGAAAAATTATATTAATGATTTGGATATACCTATGGGATTAGGTATGGCATTAGCCCAAAACATTCCCGCCATGAACTACTTTAGCTCGCTTTCACCAAATAAGCAAAGAGAAATCATTAACGGGACTCATAGCATAAAATCCAAAGAAGAAATGCACACCTATGTTGATAACTTAGTCAACCAATTTGGAAACTAACATTAGAAACGCCGCAGTTCGTTTACTGCGGCGTTTAAATATTTATAATATCTTATTTATAATTTCCTTGTATGTTTTTATAGACTGAAGGCCTGTCTCCCTTGCGTGAACCTCGCCATCTCTAAATATAATAACAGTTGGTACACTTTGAATTTCGTATTTCATTGCAAGATCCTTCTCTTTGTCAATGTCAATCTTCACAATTTTAACTTTATCCCCAATTTCTTGGTTTAACTGTTCTATAATAGGTGCAAGCATCCTGCATGGTCCGCACCAAGTAGCAAAAAAATCTGCTATAACTACCTTTTCCTGAGATATTAATTGCTCAAATTCTTCTTTTGTAGAAGCTAAAACATTTGTCGACATATTTACTACCTCCATAATTATATTTTACATACAATTATTATATCCATCCCAAAATAAAATAAAAAGCTAAAATCTATTTTAATATGGTAAATAAAGAACCTATAAACGGAAGTGGCTTTTCCCTATCATTATACACATTCATAATACCTATTATTATAAATGCTGCAACTAAGCAAAAATAGGCCATTGAAAACAGTGATGTTATTATAGAAAACATATGTGCAATTGAAAATAAAATTACATCTATAATATCTATAACCATATAAGCAACGAATGAAAATATGCTTAATATAATTCCTTGATTGACGTGAAATCGAACTGTAGGATTATCTTTATCCAAAAATAGTCCAACAACCCACAATATTCCCAAATAGGATAATGCGCATATAAACTTCCTGTCCCTTAAAGACTTATCATCTACCATATTGCTGCTGGGTTGATTATTTTTTTTCTCATCCATAAAATGATACCCTCTTTAACCTAAAAAATCCATTTTACTGCCCTTTGAACAACATTGACCATTGGCAATTCCTTTTGGCTTCCTTTATATGCACCAGATATACCCATTATTAATAAAATAATCCAAAAAACGGTTATACCCACAAAACTTAAAAATTCAATTGTTTCAGTCAAGGCAGGAGCAAAGCTTAAACAAAACACCAAAATCGATGCAATTATATATAATGCTGATACTAAAACGAAAAGGGATCCCCCTTGTTTAACATGAAATTTTAAAGACTCGTCATCATATTCAACTGAAAATCTACCAATAATAAAAAGCGGACCTATATATGAAAGTGTAGATAAAAGTTTAACATTAGTTTGGTCACATTTATATTTCAATTAAAAATCAACACCTTTTAAAATTAATCACTTAGAATAAGAGGTAATCTCAATTTTTTCTATTGTAATATCAGACAATGGTTTATCTGCACTATTAGTATCAACTTTGCTTATTTTATCTACAACATCCATTCCCTCAAATACTTGACCAAATACAGTATGCCCTTTAGATGCTGTATTTAGCCCACCGTCAAGGCTTGGATTTCCTGAATACTTCTCGTATAAAGCTTTTATTTCATCATTAACTTTACTCATATCAACAGTACCGCCGTATCTGCTTTCAAATGCCGAAGGTGAGGACTTATAAATATCATAGACTTGTTGGAAATAATCCCAGCCTCTAAAACTTTCTACCGCTACATTATTGATAAAGAATTGGCTTCCATTAGTGTTAGGGCCTGCATTTGCCATGGATAAGGAACCCGTTATATTAAATAACTTATCGCTAAACTCGTCCTCAAAGCTTCCTCCCCATATGCTTTCTCCGCCCGTACCGTTGCCGTTAGGGTCACCGGATTGAATCATAAAGTCCTCTATAACTCTATGGAATATTACACCATTATAATACCCATCTTTTGAGTGAGTCTTAAAATTTTCCACAGCCTTAGGTGCAACTTCCGGGAAAAATCTTATCTTTATTTGACCCATATTCGTTGTCATAACTGCGATTTCCTCGCCCTCTTTTGGCATCTCCGTTTGATAGCCTACCTTTAAATCCGATATTTTATTATCATCTTTCTTAGAACATCCCAATACTGAAAAAGCAACTGCTGCCACAAGTATTCCCCCTATTATCCTCTTTAATATATTCATATTTCTTAATCTCCTTAACATTTGTATAGGATAGTATTATTCTATTATTTTATTACATATAGCATTGTATTTCAAGAAAAATATGTTAATTGATGTATGTACTAATTAGTTTTAGCTACTCTTATTGCGTTTATTTCTATAAATAATTATACTTAAATTATCTAACTAAAGATTTAGGAGTAATATGTTATGCTTCAATTAATATTAGGAACTTCCGGGAGCGGAAAATCATATAAAATAAGAAATATAATAAAGGAAAAACTTTCATCAACTAAAAAACTCATGCTAATAGTGCCAGAACAATACTCTTTTGAAAATGAAAAAGAAATGCTAAAAGAGTTTGGACCGTTTGAGTGCAACAAAATTGAAGTCATGAGCTTTACAAGACTTACTAATTTTGTTTTTAAAAAAGTAGGCGGACTTTCAGGAGTTAGAATAGACGATTCATTAAGAAATGTACTAATGAGTCTTGCTTTGGAAGAAGCAAGCGAACAATTGTCTCTTTACAAAGAAAAAGCGTCATCAAATGACCTTGTGCAGCTTATGGTATCCTCCCTCAAAGAGTTTAAAAGGAGTTCTACAAGTATTGATGATCTTTTCAATGCTTCAAATGAAGCAGAAGACGAAATATTAAGCCAAAAGCTAAAAGAAACAGCTACAGTATTGTCTATTTATGACTCACTGCTCAGCAGAAACTACATAGATCCACTTGATGACTTAACTTGGCTTTTAAGTGCTGTAAAGGAAAATAACTTTTTTAAGGATTACACCGTCTTTATTGATTCCTTCAATGGGTTTACTTCCCAGGAAATAAACATTATAGAGCAAATCTTGATTCAATGCCAAGAGTGCTTTATATCTCTTTGTATGGATGATCCATCATTTCACAAAAATGATTTGGACTTATTTTCCACTGTATACGATACATTTAAGAAAATATTAAACATAGCAAAGAAAAATAGTGTAAAGATTAAGCCTCACATAAAGTTATTAGAACAAAAAAGATTTAAAAACCAAGACTTAAAATATTTAGAACAAAATATATATAGATCAAATTATAAGGCAACCAATGATGATGTTGAGAACATCACTATATATTCAGCCTCAAATTTTCATAGTGAATCTTCATTTGTTTCTAACACTATAAAAAAGCTTATTGTAGAGGAAGGATATAATTATAAAGATTTTGCCGTGATCTCAAGAAACATAGAAAATTATAGGGGAATTATTGATGTAGAATTTAATAAAAATGATATACCATATTTTCTAGACAAGGCCGAACCAATCGACACAAAACCTATAATCAAATTTGTAACTACGGCCTTTGATATCATTAATAACTCCTTTTCAACGGATTTGATATTTGATTATCTTAAGACAGGACTTACTGACCTAAACATCGAAGAAATATCAATATTAGAAAATTACGTTTTCTTGTGGGATATAAAGGGCAAGGCATTTAAAGAAGAGTTCACATCCAATCCAAACGGATTTAGTGAAAAATTGACTCAAGACGATGAGGAACTTCTAGAAAGGATAAATAAAATTAAAAATAAGGCCATTCTCCCGCTTGAAGAATTTGAAAAAAGAGTAAATGGTAAAAACACGGGACTTGAAATCTCAAAGGCTGTATATAAACTTTTAGTTGATAACAACGTACATGACAATCTATTTAATCTCTATAAAGAATTAATGAAAACTTCAAGTATTGCAGAAGCTCAAAAGCAATTAAGGCTTTGGGACCTCTTCATGGATATTTTAGATCAAATGGCCGCAGTAACAAAACAAAAATATCTAAGCTCTCAAAGATATTTAGAACTTTTAAGGCTTATAATACAATCTAACGACATAGCGTTTATCCCTCAAGGCCTTGACCAAGTAACAATAGGCCAAGCTGACAGAATAAGACTCCACGAGCCTAAAATTGTATTTATAATAGGCGCTATAGAAGGGGAATTCCCTAAAAATCCTGCCCCATTCGGTATCTTTACTGACCTAGAAAGGAAAAAACTCATAGAGCTTAAAATTGATATACACAATAATTTAGAAAAAACAGCTCTTGAAGAAAGATTTTTAACCTATCAATCCCTATCTTCTGCTTCCACCAAACTTTATATAAGTTGGCCATCATCTAATGTAAAAGGGAATTCCAAAAAGCCTTCTTCCATAGTCAAAGAGGCTAAAAGAATATTTCCAAAATTAGAGATAAAGGATGAATTTATGCTAAATATCGACCAAATAGATTCGATATGGTCGATAAAAAGTGCCTTTGAAATGTGCGCCAAACATTATAAGGACGACTCACTCTTCTCAAACTCCTTGAAAAAATATTTTGAGGATAAGGACGAATACCAATCTAAACTTTCAACCTTAGATGCTATTGCTAAAGGTGAAGCATTTTCCTTTAAGGATGAGAAAAAAGCGAGAAAACTTTTTGGTGAAAATCTAAAGCTTTCCGCCTCACAAGTAGAAAAATTCTATCTATGCAAATTTCAATATTTTTGCAAATACGGCCTATATGCAAAACCAAAAAAGAAAGCATCGTTTGATAACCTTGAATACGGGCTTGTAATGCATTATATTCTTGAAAATATGTTTAAAAAGTATAGCAAGGATGAATTTTGCTCTTTAGGTGAAGCCGAAGTCAAAAAGAACATAAACGACCTCTTATTTGAATATTCAAATAAAAAGTTAGGCGGACTTGATAATAAAAATTCCCGCTTTAAGTACCTATTTTTTAGATTAATCAACACTGCAACACGTTTAATAGCTCATTTGCAGCAGGAATTTAAGCAAAGTGAATTTTATGCGGCAGGTTGCGAGGTTAGTGTAGAAGAGGGCAAGGATATAGAACCTCTTAGCATAAAGCTTATAGACGGAAGCGTTGTAAAGGTACAAGGAAAAATAGACAGGGTCGATGTCATGAATAAGGGAGGAAGAAATTATATTAGAGTAATCGACTATAAAACCGGGAAAAAAGAATTTAAGCTTTGTGATGTACTCTACGGCCTAAATATGCAAATGCTCATATATCTTACTGCTATAGTTAAAAACAGTTCATCAAAATACTATAACATCGTCCCTGCCGGCATACTATATATGCCATCAAGTTTTTCAGCCGTAAACATGGAAAGAAACAGTGAAAAAGAAAAGATAGACAAAGAGCACATGAAAATTTTCAAAATGAATGGGCTTATTTTAGATAATCCCCTCGTAATAAGAGGCATGGAAGCCGATGCCAAGGGAGTATTTATACCAGTTTCGTTAAAAGGCGACACTCCATCAAAGCGAGATTCTCTCTTGAGCCTCTCTCAACTTGGAAAAATTTCAAAACACATAGAAAGTTTAATTGAATCTATGGCCAATGAACTTCATAAAGGTAAAATAGAACCAAGTCCTGTTTCAGGCGAATATGATTCCTGCAAATGGTGCGAATATTCATCAGTATGCGGCCACGAAAAAGAGGACAAAACTCTTAAAATAGAAAAATTCGATAATCAACAAGCAATAAAAGAAATACTCAAAAAGGAAGGTGAAAATATTGACGAAAAATTGGACTGCTAGTCAACAAAATGCCATAAATGCAGCGGGCGGAACAGTATTGGTATCCGCTGCTGCCGGTTCTGGGAAAACCGCTGTTTTGGTACAAAGGGTAATAGAAAAAATAACATCTTGCGATAACCCTATTGATATAGATAAACTCCTAATAGTGACCTTCACCAATGCCGCCGCTGCTGAGATGAAGGAAAGAATAGCCGAAAAGCTCGCCGATCTAACCTTAAAAGAGCCGGGTAATATAAGATTAAAACGTCAAAAAATTCTTATAGAACAATCTAACATAAGCACTATACATAGTTTTTGCAACAACTTAATAAGAGAAAACTTTTATAAGCTCTCTATCTCACCCGACTTTAAAATTGCGGATGACAACGAAATAACTCTCTTAAGAAATGAAGCTTTGGAGAATGTAATAAACGAATTTTATGCCAAAGATGATAGACTTTTTTATAACTTGGTAGAGTCGTTTAGTTCCGATAAAAACGACCTAACTTTAGAAGATGCAATATATACTTTATATGACTTTTTGCGCTCCCACCCATTCCCGGACACATGGCTTAAAAGCAAAAAAAGTATGTATCTCGAAAGCGAAGATATATCCAAGACTCCATGGGCTAAAGTATTATTTGAATATGCCAAAAGCTCAATTGATCATGCACTTTTCCTTACACATCTTTCATTAAAGCTTCTCAAAGAGGATGACGACATTTTCAACAGCTATAATGATGCATTTATGTCAGATTTAAACATGCTTTTATCAATTCAAGAGTCAATCGAAAGTAAAAATTGGGAAAAAATTAGTTTTAAACTTCAAAACTTTAATTTTGAAAAATTAAAAGCGGTTAGAGGTAAAAGCGACAACGAGATTAAATTGAGAGTAAATGCAAATAGAAAAATCGTAAAAACAATAAAAGACAAACTTTGCAAATACTTTAACATAAGCGAGAAAGAAGCACTGGATGATATCAAAAAATTGAGACCCTTGGTTGAAAAGTTCTTTGATGTTGTATGGAGATTTTGGGAAGAACTCGACGTCCTAAAAAGCTCTAAAAATCTTGCAGATTTTGGCGATTTGGAACACCTAACATTAAAACTTTTAGTCAAACAAACTGAAAACGGCTTTGAAAAAACAGAGGAAGCCAAAGCAATATCTAACAAGTTTGAAGAAGTTTTGGTTGATGAATATCAAGACACAAACGAAGTCCAAGATATTATTTTTAGGGCAATATCAAAAAATGAAAACAATTTATTTATAGTAGGCGATGTCAAACAAAGTATTTACGGTTTTAGGCAGGCAATGCCCGGGATTTTCTTAAAAAGAAAAGAACAATATATCACTTATGATAATACCCAAAAGGCATTTCCCGCTAAAGTAATATTAGACAAAAACTTTAGAAGCAGAAAAGGTGTAACTGATTTTGTCAACTTTACCTTTAAGCAACTTATGTCCCCCGAAATAGGCGATATGTACTATAGCGAAGAGGAAGAACTAAAACCGGGGGCCAATTACCCCAAAAGTCCTTCCCCGTCTACCGAAATTCACATTATAGATACCTCAAATACAAGTGAAGAAACCGATTTATTGGAAGCACAGCACATCGCATCAATTATCAACGAAAAAATATTCAGTGGTGAAACTGTTTTTGAAAACGGCAAATTACGACCAATTACATATAGAGATTTCTGTATACTAATAAGAAGCGCAAACAAACACGCATCATCATACGCAAAAGAACTAAATCTTTGCGGCGTACCCGCATGGTCTGACACTGCAGGTGACTTTTTTGGGACAAGAGAAATTTCTACAATACTTTCTCTTTTAAAGGTAATAGATAATCCTATTCAAGATGTCCCACTTCTCTCTGTCTTAATAAGTCCTATATTTGGATTTTCGGCTGAAAAGCTTACTGATATACGGCTCGAGGACAAAAATATCCCACTTTATTTAGCGCTAAAAAGTTTTGCAGACAAAGGGGATATTCAAGCAAAAGAGTTTATATCCGAAATCAACGACTATCGAAAAATATCTATAACCATGTCTTCAGATGAGCTTATAGAATATATATACGAAAAAACGGGATTTCCATCCATGGTCTTGGCAATGAGTGAACCATCAAGACGCCTTGCAAATTTAAGGCTTCTTGCAGATTATGCAAAAAATTATGAATCTTACGGATACAAAGGACTAAGTGGATTTATCAAGTTTATTGATAAATTAGAACTTAAAAAGTCAGACCTAACTCCGGCTTCAACCATATCAGAAGCATCTAATGTTGTAAGGATTATGAGTATCCACAGGTCAAAAGGTCTTGAATTTCCTATTTGCATAATAGCCGGCTGCTCCAACAAATTTAACAAACAACATAACTCAGTTTTACTTCACCATGATTTAGGTCCGGGGTTAAAAATAAGGGACACTAAGAACATGATCCAATATTCAAGCCTACCAAGAGACGCTATAAGCATTCAGCTCGAGCGAGAGTA
>CAKSRC010000017.1 GCA_934486915.1 uncultured Eubacteriales bacterium | reverse complement strand
ACAGCCGAAAGAGAAAAGACAGCTTACCTAAAACTAAGCGGTATGTCAGACAAAATCACAGGCGTTGAAGACCTACAAAATCAAACCTTTGGCGTAGTAACCGCAACATTGCAAGACCCAGACGTACAGCAGTCAAACCCATAAACATTAACAGCAATAAAATGGAGAGCTCCTTGTGGGCTCTCTTTTTTTGCTATTTTATGCCATGTGACTTTAGGGGGTTAAATTTCCCTTATATATGAATTTAGTGAAAAAATTTCTCCTCCCTTGGCCGAGTTATTTCTAATATTAATTGTAGTAATTAAACGTATATTTGTAATATGAAATTGAAATTGGGAGCGTATCTATTGTATTAATGTGTAATGATAAAATTAGTTTTCTTGCAATCATCTTGAATGTTTAGTCTAACTATTCAAAGATTTATTTTAAATTTTTATCTATCTTTGCTTTTATAATTTATCGTAAATACCTATATTATGCTATTATTACTTTAGATAATCTTTTGTTTACTTTAATTGTGAAATGGAAAAATCGTTTTATTTATTGAAACCTATATTATTTATATAATTTAATATAAAGTAAATTATAGGAAACTAAAGAAAAATTTAACCTTGATATTGTATTTGCATAATACTATAATACTTTTAGAATATGGGTGATAGAAACGAAAAAGGTATTATATAGGGGCTTTTGTCTATATTTTGTATTAGTAAATTTTGTGCTATAGATAAGGAGTGTGATTGTGTTTGAATATATTAATTACCGGCTCTAAAGGATTTATAGGTAGAAATTTGGTTTGTGAGTTAAAAAACAAAGGATTTGAAATTTTTGAATATGATAAGGATTCAGAATTATCAGACCTTGAACTTTATACCTCAAAGTGTGATTTTGTATTTCATGTTGCAGGAGTTAATAGACCTAAAGAGAAAAGTGATTTTATGGATGGTAACTTTGCCTTTACTAATAAATTACTCGATTTACTAAGAAAATATAATAATACTTCTCCTATTTTATTAACATCTTCGATACAGGCAGATTATGATAATGATTATGGAAAGAGCAAAAAAGCCAGTGAAGACTTATTATTTGAATATACAAGGCAAACGGGAATTAGAACTTTTGTATATAGGCTCCCAAATGTGTTTGGAAAGTGGTGTAAACCAAACTATAACAGTGCGGTCGCTACATTTTGCAATAATATTGCAAATGATTTGCCTATTACAGTTAACAATGAAGAAACTAGGCTAAATTTGGTATATATAGATGATGTGATTAATGAATTTATATCTTGTATAGGGGATAAATCGGGAATAAAGGATGAAATATTGAGTATTCCAATTTCTTATAATAAATCCTTGGTAGAAATCGTAAATCTACTATATTTTTTTAAAAATACGAGAGAGAATCTGTCCCTACCAAATTTATCGGATGGTTTTGAGAAAAAGTTATATAGTACATATTTGAGCTATTTGCCTGAAAATAGGTTTAGCTATCCATTAAAAATGAATAGAGATGAAAGGGGGTCCTTTACTGAGTTTATTAGATCGGAAAACAAAGGGCAGGTTTCAATTAATATTGCTAAGCCCGGTATAACAAAAGGAAATCATTGGCATCACACAAAGAATGAGAAATTTTTAGTTGTAAACGGAAGTGCATCAATTAAATTTAGAAAAGTAGGAACCGTTGACACTATTGAATATAAAGTGAGTGGCGAAAAATTAGAAGTTGTAGATATCCCTGTAGGCTACACACATTCTATAACAAATATTGGCAACGAAGATTTAGTAACAGTTATGTGGGTCAATGAGCCATTTGATAAAAATCATCCAGATACCTATTATTTAGAAGTGTAAATATTTATATGAATGAAGGTGAACGTCATTAATATTTTAGTTGTATGTCAAAGATATTATCCTGAACCTTTTAAAATTACTGATATATGTAAAGGATTAACTGATCGAGGGCACAAGGTAACAGTTTTAACGGGACTACCAAATTATCCTGAAGGGAATATTTATGAGGAATATAGATCACATAAACAAAGAACTGAGTTTATAGACGGAATAAAAATTATAAGATGCAAGGAAATGTCAAAGGGTAGCGGAAGTAATGTTAGGCTATTTTTAAACTACTCTACCTTTATGGTTTCGTCATCTATAAAAGCTTTATTTTTAAATGAGGAGTTTGATGTCATTTTTTCTAATCAGTTGTCCCCGGTATCTATGGTAATTCCGGCAATAATTCTTAAACGAAGGAAAAACAAGAAATTGCTTATATATTGTATGGACATTTGGCCTGCATCACTAGCTGCAGGAGGAATAAAAGAGGGATCTTTGATATATAAGTTCTTTTTGAAGTTTTCTAAATGTATTTACAAATCAGCGGACAATATTTGTATTACATCTAGAGGATTCAAAAGTTATTTTAGTGATGTTTTAGATATAGATGATACAACATATCTTCCGCAATATTCTGAGGATATTTTTAAAGATTATAACGGAAGTGATATTAAAAAATCCAGTGAAACTTTAGATTTAGTTTTTGCAGGTTGTATAGGAAGAACACAAAGCATTGATACAATAATAAAAGCTGCAAAAATACTAAAAGGTAAGATACCTTTAAGAATTCATATTTTAGGTGATGGTGTAGAACTTAATAATTATAAGAGGCTGACAAAGCAGTTGGATGTTAATGATATTGTCAAGTTTTACGGAAGAAAACCTGTGCAGGACATGCCTAAGTATTATTCGATGGCGGATGCTATGATTGTAACACTAAGGAAAAGTGGGGCTATATCTAATACACTTCCCGGAAAGGTACAAACATATATGGCAGAAGGCAAGCCTATATTAGGTGCTGCCGATGGAGAAACTATGGATATCATAAATGAAGCTAGATGCGGATTTTGCTGCGAAGCGGAAAACGAACAAGAATTCGCTAATATTATACTTAAGTTTTATATTTGTAATAACAAGAAAGAATTAGGAATTAATTCGTATAAGTACTATCAACAAAATTTTACAAGAGAACATTTTTTGGACAGTTTGGAAGTCGAACTACGAGCTTTGATTTAATATAAAATTAAGGGGATATGTAATAATGTTTGAAGGAAAGACTTTATTAATAACCGGTGGAACGGGCTCATTTGGAAATACAGTTTTAAAAAGATTTTTAGATACTAATATAAAGGAAATAAGAATATTTTCACGAGATGAAAAGAAACAGGATAATATGAGATTAAATTATAGAAACGATAAGATCAAGTATCATATTGGTGATGTAAGGGACATACAAAGTGTAAAAAATGCTATGTATGGTGTGGACTATATATTCCATGCGGCAGCATTAAAGCAGGTGCCAAGCTGCGAGTTTTTCCCTATTGAAGCGGTTAAAACAAATATTTTAGGAACTGAAAATGTTCTTACAGCAGCTATTGATGCAGGTGTTAAGAAAGTGATTTGTTTGTCTACCGATAAGGCTGCTTACCCAATTAATGCTATGGGAATTTCTAAGGCCTTAATGGAGAAGACCTTTGTCGCAAAATCGAGGACAGTAGATCCCAATAAAACCTCTATTTGTGGAACGAGATATGGAAATGTTATGTGCTCAAGAGGTTCCGTAATTCCCCTCTTTATACAACAAATTAAAAGTGGAAAACCATTGACCGTAACCGATCCAACAATGACACGATTTATAATGAGCCTGAATGAGGCAGTTGAACTGGTTATGTTCGCATTTGAAAATGCCCAATCTGGGGATATTATGGTACAAAAGGCACCGGCTTGCACAATAGAGGTATTGGCTCAAGCCGTAAAAGAAATTTTTAATGCCACTAATGAAATTAAAGTTATTGGAATAAGACACGGCGAAAAAATGTATGAAACCTTACTTACAAAAGAAGAATGCATTAACGCTGTCGATATGGGTAACTTCTATAGAATCCCTGCTGATAATAGAGATCTAAATTATAGTAAATACTTTGCAGGTAAACATAAACAAAGAAATATCCCGGATGAATTTAATTCTAATAATACAAAAATTTTAAATGTTGAAGAGGTTAAGGAAAAACTTTTATCTCTTCCATATATACAACATCAACTTAAAAACTATGATTCCGAGGTAACATTATGAGCCAATTAAAATTGATGACTATATTAGGTACAAGACCCGAAATTATACGACTTTCTTCTTGTATTAGAACCTTTGATAAATACTTTAATCATATATTAGTACATACAGGTCAAAATTGGGATTACACATTAAATGAAATATTCTTTGAGGACTTAAATTTAAGAAAACCCGATTATTATCTCGATGCTGTTGGTGATAACTTGGGAGTCACTATGGGTAATATTATATCTAAGTCCTATGAAATATTGCAAAAGGAAAAACCCGATGCATTACTTATCCTAGGTGACACTAATTCGGCTCTTTCCGCAATATCTGCTAAAAGATTAAAAATCCCTATATTCCATATGGAGGCCGGTAACCGTTGTTGGGATTGGAATGTCCCTGAAATGGTTAATCGTACAATCGTTGATCATATATCTGACATTAATTTGCCATATACAGAACACTCAAGAAGATACCTCATTAATGAAGGTATAGATGCTAAAACTATTTTTGTAACAGGTTCGCCTATGCATGAGGTCTTGTGTGAACATAAGTGCGAAATCCAAAACAGTGATGTCTTAGAAAGATTAAACCTTGAAAAACAGAAGTATTTTCTTGTCTCTGCTCATAGGGAAGAAAATATAGATAATGAAGATAACTTTATGTCATTAATGACAGCTATTAATAATATAGCCGAAAAATATAATATGCCTATTATATACTCCACTCACCCCAGATCAATGAAGTTTATCAAAAATAGAAACTTTAAATTCCATCCCCTTGTTAAAAACCTAAAACCATTCGGTTTCTTGGATTATAACAAGCTCCAAATGAATTCCTATTGTGTCCTATCCGATAGCGGTACGCTCTCCGAAGAATCTGCTATCCTTAATTTCCCCGCTGTACTAATACGTACGTCAACGGAACGTCCGGAAGTACTTGATAAGGGAACTATAGTCATAGGAGGAATAAAAAGTGATGACGTTGAACAAGCTCTTAATTTAGCGGTTAGTATGTTCCGAAATAAGGAGAAAACTGTCATCGCTGAAGATTATGTAGATACTAATGTTTCAGTAAAAGTTGCAAAGCTTATTCAAAGCTATTCTAAGATTGTTAACTTCACTACATGGAGGACCAATTAATTGAAAGTTTTACAAATTAATTCTGTTTGCGGTTATGGAAGTACCGGCAAAATAGCTTATGACCTATGTAAAGTTCTGGAGAGTAATGGTCATGAATGTGTTGTAGCCTATGGTAGAGGCAATGCTCCAAAAGATATTAAAACAATAAAGATTGGTGCAGATAAAGACGTAAAAGTTCATGGCGCTGTCTCTAGAATCACAGATAAGCACGGGTTCTATTCAAAAAATGCAACAAAAAGATTTATTAAACAAATAAAAGAGTATGATCCTGATATAATACATTTGCATAACATACATGGCTATTATATAAATATAGAATTACTATTTGATTACTTATCTAAAGCCGATAAAAAAGTGGTTTGGACACTGCATGACTGTTGGGCATTTACGGGGCATTGTTCACATTTTGATTATGTTGGGTGTGACAAGTGGAAAGAGGAATGCCATAACTGTCTCCAAAAACATAGATACCCTAAAAGCTTATTTTTAGATAATTCTATGCGGAATTACCAAATGAAAAAGAAGCTTTTTACCTCTGTTAAAGATATGACTATAGTTACTCCGTCAAAATGGTTGGCAATTTTAGTTAAGCAATCCTTTTTATCCAGGCACCCCGTAAAGGTCATACACAACGGAATAGATCTTGATGTCTTCAAACCTACTACAAGTGACTTTAGAAAAAAGTATAATTTAGAAGATAAATTCATTGTTTTAGGTGTTGCCTCAGTTTGGGAGAAAAGAAAGGGATTAGATGATTTTATACAACTATCTAAGATGCTTAGTGATAAGTATAAGGTAGTTTTGGTTGGATTGAGCAAAAAACAGAGGAATAGTTTACCAAGAAATATTATTGGGATAATCAGAACCTCAAATGCAACTGAATTAGCCCAAATTTATACAGCAGCAGATGTATTTGTAAATCCAACTTATGAAGATAACTTTCCAACAACAAATATAGAGGCTCTTGCTTGTGGTACTCCCATAATTACATATGATACAGGTGGAAGTATAGAAAGTGTAACTGATGGGTGTGGAATTATTGTTGAAAAGGGAGGTATACAAATTTTGATTAGAGAAATTATGGACTTTGACTCGAATAAGTTTCTTTCTAAAAGTTGTATTGAAAGGGCAAATCTGTTTGATAAAGATTATAGGTTTATTGATTATATGAAAATTTACAATTGGAGATAGTATAAAATGATAAAAGCACTTTCTAGAATAATTTACTTTTTTTGCTTTTTCCCATTTATTTCTTTAATAAATACAAACACTGATTTGCAACCATATGCATTAATATTTTCAATTATATATTTAATTTTATTGTCTTATACTAGTGGGTGTACTTTTCCTAAAAAGTTAGGTGGTATTCTAATAGTTCTTATAGGGGCAACATTTGTACTACTATTTTCTTCGATTTTTATTAATAACTTTTTTATTTTAATAAAGGCATATGCTAGTTATTTAAGTATATTCGCAATAACTTTTGCCACATATAATATTTTAAAGATGGATGGCGGATTGAATGAAAGACTTGTAAAAGTTTTTATAATTATTTGGTTAATAATTGGACTTGTGCAAACATTTGTTAATAGAAAGTTTCTTTTATTTATTGTTCCGTTGCTTAGGACTAGTACATCAAGGGGTGTGGCAGGTGTATTTTCAGAACCGTCATTTTATGGATATATGTGCTTTTTTGCCATGCTTTTAGCGATGGAATTTAAGAAAAATAAAATAATATATATATTATTGTTGCTGTTTCAAATTGTGTTTATAGCGCAGTCTTCTGTATCGATTTTGTATGTTATGTTGCTCTTTTTATTAATTATGATAAGCGAGTTTAGTCTGGTTAATACTAAGATTTGGGTTAAATATATTTTTATTGCTTTGGTTTCAGCTGCCTTACTAAAATTGATATTTACTTTCTTGCCTGAATCAAGGATATCTCATATATATTTAAACTTCGTAAACAATGGATTTATAGATTCTATTTTTAATGGAAATGATCAGAGCATTCAGCAACGGGTTAATGCAATTACAAATTCGTTTTATTACTTTTATAAAAATTATGGTATGCCTGGATACTTTATGTCAAATGATTTTGAGGTTACTGGAAGATTTATGAGTGGATATGGTGCGATGCTATATGAATTAGGTGTGTTAGGGATAATTGCAATCATTTCTATATTTAATATCATAAGAACTTCATATACAAAGTCAGGAGTTGCATATGCATTAGCAATTACAATTGTAATGCTTTCAGCTGTTCAATTAGCGCAACCCTTATTTGCCTTTTTTATAGGTTATTGTATGTACAAGCAGGAACTTCTAGATGATTATAGCAAGAATATAAAAAAGTGATTGAGAGTTCAAAGAAAGTTATAGTACATTTTAGTTAACTTATATGAAAAAATGTCCATGATGTATTACTTTAAATTTGCAATCAATCAACAGGAGAATAGGTATATCATTAAGAAAAATGTAGTGATTTTTAAGTGTTTTTTATATATTATAAATAATGCAAAGGGAGTAAATTAATGAGGATACTATATGTAAGCCATGTCTTTTTGGGATTTGATAATATGTTATTAAGAGGAGATACAAAGGAAACAGCACTTCCATCGTATATATATCCATTAAAGACCTTAGTAGAAAGGGGAAACAATGTAGATATAATATTTATTGATGGTGCTAATTTATTGCCCAAAGACCCTGAATACAATATCAAGCCTGATTGGTTAAAAAAGTGTAATATTATAGATATTGTTCATTGGGATGGACTTATTAAGAAATTTTACTTAATTCATAAATTAAATAAAATTGTAAAAAAGGCTATAAACTCAAATAATTATGATTTTATTTATATACATGGTCAGAGCGGAGCTTTTGCAATGAAGGTCGCTAATAAGTATGGAATACCGGTTGCTTATAGAGTTTATGGTTTAGCTTTTTTGTATGATTCTATAAAACAAAGAGGTATATTAAGAACTAAGTTAAAACATGATCTATGGCTTCAGTACAAAGCACTCATGATAAAAAAGGATTTTATGCTTGTAACTGATGACGGTTCAAAAGGTGATTATGTCTATAATGTTTTAAGCAACGGAAAAAGAAATTGCGATTTTTATTTTTGGAAAAATGGTGTTAGTAGATTTAAGGAGTTGGATGATAGTGAAATTAAGGATTACAGGGATAGGCTTGGAATAACGGAAAGACCTTTTTTATTTTATTTTGCTCGCATTGATAGTGACAAAAGACAAGACAAAGCTATAGATATTTTATATAAATTGAACAATAGAGGATATAATTTCAATTTATATATCGCTGGCCATGTAACTGATTATAAATTTTATCAAAAATTACAGAATAAGGTAAGGCAATTAGGTTTACAGGATAATGTTTTTTTCATAAATGCATTAGATAAAGATGAAATAAATGCAATGTGTAAAATGGCTACTGCTAGTTTTAGTCTTTATGATTTTTGCAACATGGGAAATTGTTTTCATGAAATGTTATCCGCAGGAGCGGTAATAGTTGCATCAAATGATGGATCTCTTGATGAGTTTATAGAAAACGAAAAAAATGGATTTTTGATAGATAATTTACAACAAGGCGTAGACTATATTATTAAGGTATACGAGGATAAAAAATACGAAAAAAGCATAAGATATAATGCGGTAAAAACATCTAGAAAAAAGATGAAAACTTGGGAAGAACGTGTAGATGATGAAATTAAATTAATTGAGCATTATGCTCATAAAAACAGGAAGTAGGTGAATTATCATGCAAATACCATTATTAAATCTGGTTAGACAATATGAAAACATAAAGATTGAAGTTGATAGTGCTGTTTGTGAGGTTTTATCATCCGCTCAATATATAATGGGCAAAAATGTTAAGTTGTTTGAAAAGGAATTTGCAGACTATATTGGGGTAAAGCATGCTATTTCCGTGGGAAATGGAACAGATGCGTTAATAATTGCTTTGAAGTCCTTGGGAATAGGCCATGGTGATGAAGTAATAACATCACCATATACATTCTTTGCAACTGCAGAAGCTATATCATATGTTGGTGCAGTACCGGTATTTGTTGATGTTAGATTAGATACATATAATATCGATGAAAATAAAATAGAAGAAAAAGTTACTAATAAGACAAAGGCAATTATACCGGTTCATATATTTGGCCAGTGTGCTGAGATGGACAAGATAAACAGTATCGCTAAAAGACACGGTTTATATGTCATAGAAGATGCTTGCCAGGCTGCTGGCGCGGAGTATAAGGGCAAAAAAGCTGGTTCCCTTGCCGATATTTCGTGTTTTTCTTTTTTTCCTACTAAGAATTTGGGTTGTGCAGGTGACGGCGGAATGATATGCACAAATAGTGATAACCTAGATACTCTTTGCAGAGCATTTAAGGCTCATGGGAGCGGAGAAAATGGAGAGAGAGCTTATAATATTATAAACTCTATATGTGACAATGAGATTGAAACGGACGAAAATGCAGATAATACAGTATATAATCCAAAGAAATATTATAATTACCTCATAGGGCAGAATTCAAGGCTTGATGAGGTGCAGGCAGCACTGTTAAGAATAAAGTTAAAAAATCTTAATGAGTATATAGAGAACAGACGAAAAATAGCTCAAAGGTATAATGACAGTTTAAAGAATTCAGGCCTGGTGATACCGGACGAGGCGCATGATTGTAAACATAGTTATCATCTTTACATACTGCAGTCTGACAATAGAGAGGAAATCTGTAAAAGACTTAAAGACAAAGAAATATCTACAGGTGTTTATTATCCAATACCGCTTCATCTTCAAAAATGCTATAAAGACTTAGGATACAAAGAGGGATGTCTTCCTAATGCGGAATATCTATCTCATAGAACCTTTGCTATACCAATGTTCCCGGAAATGACGGCTGAAGAGCAAAAATATATATTAAATAGTATTGGGGATATATTATGATTAATAAAACTATCAGGATATTAATAGGCTCCTGTGGTGGGCTAACCGGAATGTACTTAACTAAACAGCTTAAATCCCATAATAATTTTAATAAATTTATTTATGGAATAGATGCTTCATATCAAAATGCTACCAGGCTCTTTTTAGATAAATTTATACAGTCTCCTAGGGTTGATCAAAAGGAAGCGTTTATTAATTTTATAATAGATCTATGCAACAATGAAGAGATTGATATTTATCTTCCTACATATTCTAAAGAGATAAGATTAATTTCAGAATATGAAGAAGTATTAAGAAGTAAAACAAAAACCAATTTTATAGTTTCTGATTACAGTTCATATGAAAAGTTAGAAAATAAATCTACTTTTGGAGAATATATATCAAAATATGGATTAAAGTCCCCTCGTATATATAATGGAGGTAATGTAACATATCCGTCAATATTAAAGCCTGCCATAGGCAGTGGAAGTAATAATACTTTTATATTAGAAAACAATGATGATTATAATTATTACTTAAATAAATATAAAAGTTCTGTTGTAACGGAATATGTTAGTGGCACTGAATATACTATTGATGTTATATGCGATTTTAACTCAGAAGTAGTAGCGTATAATCAAAGGGTTAGAGAAAAGGTAAGCAATGGAGCTGTTGTAATTTCAAAAAATGATTTTTCAATAGAGATTATTGATAAATTAAAGCCACTGATTAAAGATTTTAGATTAAAGGGTGTAATAAATTTTCAGTTTATTCTACACAATGGCACTATATATTTTATTGATATAAACCTAAGATATGCGTCTGGAGGTCTACCACTAACTGTATCATCAGGAATCGATGTTATTCAAATATTGATTGATTTGTTGTTAAATGGTCATATTGAGCATTTTTATAAGAGTGATAAAAAAAATAGGACAATGTTTAGATATTTCGAGGAGGTATTTGAAGTCTGAGGTATATTTTTGACTTTGATGGTACGATTGTTGACGTATGGGAGAGATATTTTTTAGTTCTAAAGAGGTTCTTTAATATTTCGACACTAACTTTAAGCACATACAAAAAATTCAAGTATAAATTTAAAGATGATAGGTTATTAATAAAGCATTTAATTGGAAAAACTACTGAGGAAACTATAAAAGATTATTATCTGTATAAAACTCAAAATCTTGAATCAATTAAATTATTAAAGACAGATAAGTTATTGTGCAAAAAAGAAAAGTTACTAGACTTTTTTGATAATAACGATGCACATATTCTAACAGTACGAAGAAATCATGAAAATTTTTTTAGACAAATAGAATTTTTGGGATTGGGCAGTTTGAAGGAAAGAACTATTATTCTGTCCCCGGCAAATAAGAATGTTAAAAGAAATTGGATTGAGTTTAATTGTTCTAAGAAAAATTCGATAGTTATGATAGGTGACTCAGAAGTAGATTTAATGGCCGGTGAACTAAAATTTGTGAAAGTTATTATGGTTAAGTCCGGATTAAGAAATCCGTTATACTTTTCAAATAAAAGCCATGATTCTTTTCCAATAATAAAAGATATAAATGAATTATTATAGATAGGATGTGTTTTTGTGAAGGATATGTTATTGAATAAGATTGATAAAAGAGAAATAGTCGTTGGTGTCATTGGTCTTGGATATGTTGGTTTACCTCTTGCAGTTGAAAAGGCTAAATCCGGTTTTAAAACTATAGGTTTTGATGTACAAAGTAAAAAAGTTGATATGGTTAATAATGGAGAAAATTATATTGGTGATGTTGTCAATGAGGATTTAAAGCAAATCGTAAAAAGCGGTATGCTTTCAGCAACGACGGACTTTTCATTTATAAAAGACGTTGATTTTATAGCAATATGTGTTCCAACTCCATTGGACAAGCATCAACAGCCCAATATAAGTTATGTTAAATCATCAGCTGAATCAATATCTAAGTATCTAAAAAAAGGTACGATGGTAGTTTTAGAGAGTACTACATATCCTGGGACAACGGAGGATCTTATTAAACCGATTCTTGAAAAAGGGTCAGGATTAGAGTGTGGAAGGGATTTTTACTTAGGATTTTCTCCTGAACGAGTTGATCCGGGAAATTTAATATATAAAACGAAAAATACACCTAAGGTTGTTGGAGCAATAGGTAAAGATGCCACAGAGGTTATAGCGCATATGTATAGAGCGGTTCTACAAGGCGATGTAAAGGAGGTTTCATCTCCTGCAGTAGCTGAAATGGAAAAAATTCTTGAAAATACTTATAGAAATGTAAACATTGGATTAGTAAATGAGCTTTCAATGCTTTGTGATAAAATGGGAATAAATATTTGGGAAGTAATAGATGCCGCAAAAACAAAACCATACGGATTCCAGGCATTTTATCCGGGACCTGGACTGGGCGGACATTGCATACCACTTGACCCGTACTACTTATCATGGAAAGCTAGAGAGTATGGATTCCATACATCAATGATAGAGTCATCTATGATGGTTAATGATAGGATGCCGGAGTACTGCGTTGAACGTGCAGGGAAAATTTTGAATAAATTTAGAAAGTCTCTTAATGGTTCAAGGGTGTTAATTCTTGGCGTAGCATATAAGCAGGATATTGATGATTATAGGGAAAGTCCTGCAATTAACGTTATAGAAGAATTTAAAGAGGTAGGATCAAAAGTAGACTATTATGATCCTTATGTAAAGGAATACAAGTATGATGGAAATGTATTTCGTAGCATAGAAAAAATAGATAACGACATAATATCACAATACGATCTAGTGGTAATCACAACAGCTCACACTAATATTGATTATGAGATGGTATCAAAATCTGCTAAGTTTATTTTTGACACTAAAAATGCTATGAAGAACATTTCAAATAGAGAAAATATAGAATTGCTTTAAAATATAAACACTAAAATTATATATTAATATTAGTGAAAATAATTAATCATTAAAATATATTGCAATTTTTACTAATGAGGTGAGGTATACGTGATAAAATATACTATAATTGGTACCGGCAGAATCTCTGTTAATCATATTGCTTCTGTTATGAATAATAACAAAGATTTGGATTTTGTAGCAGCCTGTGATATTGTACCTGAAAATATTGATATTGCTTTAAATAGATGCGGATATAGTAAAAACATAAACAAATATACAGATTACAGGGAAATGATAATAAAGGAAAAGCCTGACCTTGTAGCAATAGCAACAGACTCTGGCATCCATGCAGAAATAGGACTTTTTTGCTTGGAACATGATTGTAATGTAATAATAGAAAAGCCTATGGCTATGAGTATCGATGATGCTGATTTACTTATAGAAACTGCCAAGAAACATCATAAGGTTTTATGTGCTTGTCACCAAAATAGGTTTAACAAATCTATTTTGGCAATTAGAAAAGCAATTGAAAATAATAGATTCGGACAAATATCCCATATAGCGGCTCACGTTAGGTGGAATAGAGGTAAGGAGTATTATAATCAGGCAAAATGGCGTGGTAAGTGGGAATCTGATGGTGGATGTCTAATGAATCAATGCGTACATAATGCAGATTTGATGCAATGGATGTTGGGAGATATTGACGAGGTATTTTCTTATACTGATAATAAACAACATGAATATATAGAAGCGGAAGATTTAGGTTTAGCACTTATAAAAGCTAAAAATGGCAGCTATGGTTTATTTGAGGGGACAGTAAATGTATATCCTAAAAATTTAGAAGAAACTTTGTATATATTTGGAGAAAAAGGTACAGTTAAGGCAGGTGGAAAATCTGTTAACCTAATTGAGGAATGGGATTTTGCAGACAGTACCGAAGAAGATAAATATATAAAAGAAAATTGTAAAGAGGTACCCAAAAATGTCTATGGCTTTGGACACTCAAGACTATATGAAGATGTAATTAGTGCAATAAAAAATGGTACTGAACCGTTGGTTAACGGTGAAGAAGGTAAAAAGGCAGTAGAACTTATATTAGCAATGTATAAATCTAAGAAGACAGGGTTGCCGGTCAAGTTACCATTAAATGATTTTGCATCAATTGATATGAAAGGCTCTTTTTAAGGAAATCGGGAGCGAATAATAATTCAAATAAAAAAAGGGGAGCCATATGAAGCTCTCCTTTTTATTTATCATTTTATCACTGATTTATATTTATGTTAGAGAGAGGATTCGATTTAGCTGCCTCTTTCATTTGCTTATCAGAAACGTGTGTATATATTTGAGTGGTACCCAAATTTTCATGGCCTAAAATATCTTTTAATATTCTTATATCTACTTCACCGTATTGATACATTAATGTCGCGGCCGTGTGTCTTAATTTGTGGGTTGAATATCCTTGTTTATCTAAATCTATACGAGCTAAGTACTTTTTTACTATATATTGTACAGTTTTAGGACTAATTCTTTTATGATTTCTGCTTATAAATAGGGCATCTCTGTCTTTTCCTGCTAATTTTTCTGTAGGTCGAACCTTCATATACGAATTTATCGCATTTATGCAAGCTTCATTTAAATATATTATTCGCTCTTTATTGCCTTTACCAGTAATTTTTATAGTATTGTTTGAACTAATATCCTTTAGATTTATTCCAACGAGTTCAGAAAGACGCATACCACAATTTAGAAATAACACTAATATGCAGTAGTCACGTTCCTTATAAGATCCATTAACACTTTTAAGTAAATCGATACTTTGCTCTAAAGTCAAAAATTTAGGTAGGGAAGATTTAATCTTTGGTAATTCAAGTTCCTGCAAAGGATTGTAACTTAATTGACCTGTCTTGTTGGTTAAATATTTAAAAAACGATCTTAGGCTTGAAGACTTTCTAGCTCTGGTAGACGCTGAATTTTGTCGTTCATCAACTAGATAATTCATGTATTCAAATATGTCCATCAATGTTATAGTTTTAATAAGATCGATGTCCACATCATTTATTTTTATATCCTCAAACTCCGTATTTGCATCTACTAAGTTACGCTTGAGTTTTATATATCTAAAAAATGTTCTAAGGTCAGTATAATATTCTGCTGCGGTTAATTTAGATTTTCCTTTTATAGTTTTTATATAACCTAAATATTCTCTAATTACTTGTGGAGCGTCATAAGAAGTGTCTATCATTAAATAAAATCCTCCTAGTAAGTACTTTGATATACTGAATTATACAAAATATGTATTTTGTATAATTCAGTATATAACAATTCCTAAAATAAGTCAAGTACATTGTTTTAATGGTATCATGCCACCAATATCCAATAATCTCTTATTAGGAATGAGATTAACTATTTCTATATTTCTATAACTTATAAAATCACAAATGGCCTTAGCGTCAGGATGGGTGTTAATGTCACCTATAAATAAAATTTTGTTTTTATCTATAAGGCTGCAGGCTCCACCTATGAATCCGTAATTATATCCCGGTAATTCTATGTGTCCCGGAACTATTTTAAGCACCTCTATATTATATTCTTTTGCATTTTTATGAATAGACGGATCCGATGTAATTATAGAATTACTATTAATAATAGCCGTGGAGCATTTTGCATAGCCTTGCTTCACGTTTATGAAGTTTAGTTTTTTCTTTTTATAGGAATCTATTAGGTTTGGGTCGATAGTTTTTTGATTTAGTATAACACAATCTTTCAATGTTGATGAATTTAACAGTACATTATTAGGATAAAAGTTATTAAGGCTTTTCTTTGTATATGTTATTTCAAAACCTTCTAATGACAATATTTTTTCTAAGTAAGTGTTACCCTCATCTAACATTATTTTATTGTAACCTAGATGTTGACATTGCAAATCTGCATGGTAAGCTTCACTTGGTGGCAAACTTTTGTGATGTTTAGTTTTGATAACCTTTATATTTAAATCTTCAACTTTTTTACAAACCTCCTCATATTCCCCAGACATTAATAGGCAACTAACTTGTCCTTGAGGTAAATTCGGCATTTTAATAATATTATTCATAAAATTCCCCTTTTTAAAAATTAAGAGCTCCTTTATTGGAGCTCTTATAATAAATCCTCAAATATTATGATTGCGTAGTTTTGTCATATTTTGAGTTTTCTAATCTTTTATTAACAAAATCGGATACTAGGCTATAAATTACAGCAAAAATAGGTACACCAACTATCATTCCAACAACACCAAACAATCCCCCACCTATTATAACGCTGAACATTATCCATATCCCGGATATTCCAATGGAGTCGCCAATAATTTTGGGGCCTATAACATTGCCATCAAGCTGCTGCAAAACAAATATAAAGATAATAAACCAGAATGCTTTTATAGGATCTACTATCAATAATATAAACGCACTTGGGATTGCTCCAATAAACGGACCAAAGAATGGTATTACATTTGTACATCCTACTATGACGCTTATTAAAACTGCATAAGGTATATTTAAAATTGACATTCCTAAAAAGCACAATATTCCTATTACAAGAGAGTCAAGTAATTTGCCAACTATAAACTGTCCAAACTTAGAATTAGTAAGGTGACTGATTTCTAAAAATTTACTTAAAAACTTATCCGGAATAACAGAATAACATAACTTATTTAGTTGATCTAAAAGTTTTTCTTTGCTTGCCAAGTAATATATAGAAACAATAATTCCTATTATCCAATTATATAAACCTGAAGTAAACGACTTGGTAAAGTTAAATATGTGAGGAAACACGACATTCACAAATTCATCAAAGTTATTTAGAGAATCTAATAGGGTCTCTCTAAAATGGTTTATTATATCAGGATTTATTTTAAATTTATAACTTGTTTCTAAAATTAATATTTCAAGTGAGTTAAGATATTCGGAAAAATTATTAATTAATTGGTTAATGCTCGATATTAATTGAGGTACGATAACAACCATAAGTATGGAGATTACGCCAAAGGCCATTATATAAGTCATAACTAATGAAAGCATATTTTTTAAGTTCTTAAACTTAGTTTTATCTAAATTTATAAAAACCTTTTTTCTAAAAAACTCAAATGGTGAGTTTAAAAGATAGGCAATGACAAAACCATATAAAAATGGAGCAACAATAATACCAATATTTCCAAGTACTCCATATATCCATCCTAAATTTGATAGGGCAAAATACAAGAGCATCGCATAACTTATTAAAATAATCCCTATTTTAATATTTTTATCGTTTTTCAATATTATAATCACCTATCCCCTTTGCATATTTTATCCAAAAAGACTTATCTGGCTGCTTTTTGGCAAATCTTTTAGTGCACCTATAGCCTCTAGATTTTCTATAACTGATTTTGAAACCTTAGATCTAACTTGAAGATCATCGATAGATATATATGGTCCACCATTTTTAGCTTCTTCTAAGTTTTTAGCTGCGGCCTCACCTATCCCGGCAATAGCGGAAAACGGAAGTCTTATTTTACCGTCTTCTATTAGATATCTATAAGAACTTGATTTATACAAATCTATTGGTAAAACCTCTATACCTCTTGCCATCATCTCTTTGACTATTTGTAAAGTAGCATATGAAGCATTTTCCTTTGCTGTTGCCTCTTTACCCTTGAGTTTAATTTCTTCCATCTTTTTGTTTACTGCGGATAATCCGTTTATAACTAAAGCGCCGTCAAAGTCTTCACCACGCACAGTAAAATATGCTGCATAATATTCAATAGGCCTATGAACCTTATACCAACCCAATCGTAGAGTAGAAATCATGTATGCCGCCGCATGAGCTTTTGGGAACATATACTTAATTTTCATGCATGAATCAATATACCAATCCGGCACACCGTGATCTTTCATAGCATTTATATGTTCTTGTGTAAGAAGTTTAGTAGCCTTACCCTTCCTAACGATTTCCATAATTTTAAATGCCATTTTAGGTTCTAGATTTTTGTGCAAGAGATATGTCATTATGCTGTCTCTCGTTCCTATAACCTCGGATATAGTGCAAACATTATTTTTTATTAAATCTTGAGCATTTCCAAGCCAAACATCGGTCCCGTGTGATAATCCTGATATTTGAAGCAAGTCGGAAAAGGTTTTTGGTTTAGCATCTATCATCATTTGACGTACAAATGATGTACCAACCTCTGGTAGAGAGAAAGTACCTGTCTCGGAGTCTATATCCTCAGGTTCTACACCTAAAGCTTTTGTAGATGTAAATAATGACATAACCTCGGGATCGCTCATAGAAACGTCCATAACTGATATGCCAGTAAGATCCTCAAGATATTTATATATTGTAGGAACATCATGTCCAAGTTCATCAAGCTTGCATATTGTATCATGTATTGAATGGAAGTCAAAGTGGGTGGTAATATTATCGGAATTTTGGTCATTAGCCGGCCTTTGAACCGGACAAAAATCATAAACCTCCATACCTTTTGGTACAACTACCATACCGCCGGGATGCTGGCCTGTAGTCCTTTTTACCCCGGTACACCCTGCAGCTAACCTTAATTCCTCAGCTTTATGAAGAGGTCTGCCCAAGATTGTCTCTTCATATTTTTTAACAAAACCTATACCTGTCTTTTCCGCTATTGTACCTATTGTACCCGCCTTAAATACGTTGTCTTTTCCAAACAATGTTTCTGTATATCTATGTGAGGAGCTTTGATATTCGCCGGAAAAGTTTAAGTCTATATCAGGTGTTTTGTCGCCGTCAAAACCTAGGAATGTTTCAAATGGAATGTCGTGACCGTCTCTTAAATAAGCAGTTCCGCATACAGGACAATTTTTATCAGGCAAGTCAAATCCGGAACCATAGCTTCCATCTGTTATAAATTCACTGTTTTTGCATTTGGGGCATATATAATGAGGGCATAACGGGTTAACCTCGGATATACCGGATATAGTTGCAACAAACGAGGAACCTACTGAACCTCTTGAACCCACTAAATATCCATGTGCTTCAGAGTCTGCAACAAGTTTTTGAGCTGTCATGTACAAAACGGAAAAGCCGTGCTTGGTTATTGAAGAAAGTTCCCTGTCTAACCTTTTATATACTATATCAGGAAGAGGGTCACCATACCTTTCTTTAGCACGCTGCCAAGTAATTCTCACAAGGTCCTCCTCGGCGCCTTCTATAAACGGAGGATAAACTCCCTCGGGAATAGGTGAAACCTCTTCCACCATATCAGCAATTAAGTTAGTATTTTTAACTACCACCTCATAGGCTTTTTCTTCACCTAAGTAGGAGAATTCTTCGAGCATTTCCTTAGTTGTTCTAAAATATAACGGAGCTTGATTGTCAGCATCGCTATAGCCTTGACCCGCCATAAGTATCTTTCTATACTGCGATTCATGAGGATCCATGAAGTGAACGTCACAAGTAGCTACTACAGGGATATTTAATTTTTCGCCTAATTTGACAATAGTACGATTGAAGTCTCTTAATTGCTCCTCATTTTCTACCATATTTTCTCTAAGCATAAATCCATTGTTGCCTATAGGTTGAATCTCTAAATAATCATAGAATTTAGCAATATTACAAAGCTCATTAAAAGGAACTCCTGAGGTTATTGCCCTGAAAAGCTGACCTGCTTCACACGCACTGCCGATTATCAATCCTTCACGATGTTTTATAAGCTCTGTCTTAGGTATTCTTGGCTTTTTATAAAAATAATCAAGGTGAGCCTTAGATATAAGTTTATATAGGTTTTTAAGCCCTACTTTGTTTTTTACCAATATAACTTGGTGAAAAGAAGGTATTTTTTTTATATCGTTAGATACCAATTTAGAGTTAATCTCTTTTATATTAGATACTGCTCTCTCATCTTTTAATCTATTAATTAGGTTAATAAATATCCCGGCTAAAGCTATGGAGTCATCTACAGCTCTATGGTGATTAAACGATGGAAGTTTTAAATACTTTACAACAGTATCCAATTTACAGTTTTTTATATCCTTTAACAGTGCTCTGCACATAGGGACTGTATCAATAAATACATTATCAAAGGGTATATCATTTCTTTTGGCTGCAGCTCTTATAAATGATATATCAAATGGTGCATTATGAGCTACCAAGACAGTATTTTCACCACAAAATTCTAAAAATTTCTTAACTGCTTCATTTTCAAGTGGAGCATCTTTTACCATTGCATCTGTTATCCCTGTAAGTTCCGTTATTTTAGCAGGTATATTCATTTGAGGGTTTACAAATGTAGAGAACTGATCTTTTACTTTACCGTCTACAATACGTACGGCACCTATTTCAGTTATGCGTTCTTTAAGAGGGCTAAGCCCCGTAGTTTCAATATCAAAGCAAACATATTCTCCTTCTAAAGGTAAATCGGCCTCTTTTGAAACCGCATTAACGGCATCGTCAACAAAATATGCTTCTACACCATATATGACCTTAATATTTCCTCCTGCTTTTTTTATGCTATTTACTTGATTCATAGCGTCAGGAAATGCTTGGGCTACACCATGGTCGGTGATAGCTATAGCCTTGTGTCCCCACTCATATGCTCTTTTTATAAGATCTCCTGCAGGATTTATTCCATCCATAGAGGACATATTTGTATGTAAATGGAGCTCAACTCGTTTTTCTGGGGACTTGTCTTCTACCCTAACCTTTTGGACACTATTAATACTTCTTGGTCTTAGGACAATTTCTCTATCATATTTATCGTAGCTTATCTCGCCCTTAACTAAGATAGTATTTCCCTTATCAAGGCTGTCGAGTGATTTACACTTTTCTTTTTCTTCTATTATTTTTAATGTAATAGAGCCTGTATAATCAGTTATATTAATAGAATAGATTTTTCGTTTGCCATCTCGAGTTTCCCTGCAATCCTTAGAGAATATGTCTCCCCAAATGATAACACTCCCAGAGTCGGGCATAACTTGTTCTATCCTAATTTCGTTGCCCTTTATAAGACCACCATAAATATTTTGAGCTGAATCCTTAATTATTGATGGGAATAGTGTTTTGCCTTTACGGACTTCTATAGTAGTATCGGCCTTAGTTTTTGGCTTAGGTCTCACTTTCATCTTACTTTCATATATTTCTATATTCTCTACTATACTTTCTCTTCTTTGCTTTTCTTCCAACCTTAATTTTTTATCTATATAATTAGAGCTGTTTGAATCGACCTCAAGTACTCCATCAAATTTTACTGCAACATTAATTCCAAACTCATTTAAGATTAATTTGGATAACTCTTTATCTATTCTCTTGCTTTCCAATAAGTGCTTGGAACCGTGCATAAGTGATATAGTTAAAGTATTATTATCATAGCTTGCAGATGAGCCTGCAAATATAGGTTTTACCATAGATATTTTTTGGGTTAGCAGCTCGACCAAGTCATCGTAATAGGAGATATCAAAGCTATTACCCGGAAATTTAGGGTTAATATTTACTATATTTAAATTAAGTTTTGAGTTAGCAAGCCTTTTTTCTGTATCAAAAAGCATACGGCGCTTCACAAGCTGTGAAAACGCCACATCTATAGTTAACTTACGATTTTTTGAGTCAATAACCATCGACTCTATTTCGCCATCACTTACATTCAAATCATTTATATATGGCTTAAAAAAATCCAAAAAGCTAATCAAAATATCCATCCTTACATTTTTTCAATTTCAATCATAAGTTCATCTAAAAGTTTAGACTCTTCAACCTTTTTTATAATTTCGCCTTTTTTAAAGATTATTCCAACTCCATTGCCGCCCGCAATGCCTATATCAGCTTCTTTTGCTTCTCCCGGCCCGTTTACTGCGCAGCCCATTATGGCAACAGTTATGTTTTTATTTAAACTTTTAAGTCGCTCTTGTGCCTCATTTGCTATATTTATTAAGTTAATCTTAGTTCTTCCACAAGTAGGGCAAGAAATGAACTTTACCCCATCATTATAAAGATCCAAGGATTTAAGAATATTGAACCCTGCTTCCACCTCTTTTATAGGATCTGCTGTTAACGATACCCTAATAGTATCTCCAATACCCTTTAACAATAATGAGCCAATCCCTATAGAGGACTTAATTATACCCATTTTTTCAGTGCCCGCTTCAGTGACTCCTAGGTGAAGGGGATAATTGGTCTTTTGTGCTACCAATTCATAAGCCTTAACCATAGTGCTGACGTTTGACGATTTAAGTGAAATAACAATATCATCAAAGTCAAACTTTTCAAGCAATGAAGCATGGTATAAAGCACTTTCACAAAGTGCTTCCGCCGTAGGATGTTGATACTTTGCAAGTATTTCTTTTTCCAAAGACCCCGAATTAACACCTATTCTTATAGGAATATTTTTAGATTTACAAGCGTTTGCTACTTGTTTAACTCTATCTTCGCTACCTATATTCCCCGGATTAATTCTTATTTTATCTATCCCTGCATTTACAGCTTCTATAGCCAAGCGATAATCAAAGTGTATATCCGCAACAAGCGGGATAGAAACTGCTTCTTTGATTTTATATATAAGATTAATAGCCTCCATATCAGGAATAGCAACTCTTATAATATCACAGCCGGCATTTTCAAGCCTTATTGCCTGGGAAACGTTATCCTCTATATTGTTCGACGGTACTGAAAGCATAGATTGAACTAATATTCTGTTTTCATTGCCTATTATTTGATTTCCTATTTTAACATTTTTACATATTCTTCTCATTAAGCACCCAGACCTTTCCCGGTAACCAATCTTAAAATATCGCTAAAAGTAATGACAGCCATCAAAGCCATCAAAAGAGCAAAACCCGAAGCATGAACCCAACCCTCATATTTAGGAGGTACAGGTTTTCTTCTTATAGCCTCTAAAATCAAGAAAACAAGCCTTCCTCCGTCCAAAGCGGGGAGCGGCAATAAGTTAACAATACCTAAATTGACGGTTATCATTACCATCATCATTACTATATTATTTACGGCCTGCAAAAAGTTTGCTTGCAAACCGATGCTTGCAGCCTGCCCAATAGCACTTGCTGCTCCTATAGGTCCTGCGATATCATTAAAACCAAATCTACCCGTAATAATTCCTATTAAACTTGCCCAAACCATTCTTATTGTAGAGACTGTAGTAAAAAATGATTGGGACATTAAACTCGTGAATGTTCTTTCTATAGGCATAACATAAAAGTCAAGTTTTATTATATCCATACCATTTTCAGCTTTTTGGGTTGAAAATGTAACATTTTCTAAGTTGACTTTTTCTCCATTTCGTTCTACAAGCATATTCAATGTAGCATTTGGCGCCGTAGAGAGAGCAAAGGTTAAATCTCTATCTGTCTTTACTTTATAGCCGTTTATATATAAAATTTTATCCCCAACTTCGAGTCCATAATTAGAGGAAGTTGCATTATCTGCAAATTTTGCGACGGTTGTAGATGCAAAGTAATTCTGCTGGGATAAAAGTATTATCATTAATACTAAACCTAAGATAATATTCATAACAGCCCCTGCAGCAACGATAATTATACGCTTCCATACGGGCTTTTTAGAAAATGAGGATTCATCATCACTTTCTTCATCTTCACCTTCCATCGAGCAAAAACCGCCTATTGGAAAAGCCCTAAGTGAATATAAAGTTTCACCTTTTTGAATTTTAAAAATTGCAGGACCCATGCCTAATGCAAACTCATTGACCTTCACTCCTGAAAGCTTAGCTGTAAAGAAATGACCAAATTCATGTATAAAGATTATAAAATTAAATAATAATAAGGCGATAATAATTAATAAAGCATTAGTAAGAATATTAATTGCGATCATTCCCTTCTCGTAAAACAAAAAATTATTTTGAAACAAGTTCTTTAATGTAAAGTCTTGATGCCTTATCTGCATTCAAAACATCATCAAGATCATTTATTTCTGCAATTTTTTGATGATTTATAGCTTGGTTTACCAATGATCCTATATCCAAAAATGAGATTTTATTTTCTAAGAATAGCTTAACTGCTTCCTCGTTGGCAGCATTTGCTATTGCAGGTGCAGTACCACCAAGGTTAAATGCTTTCTTACATGCGTTTAAACAAGTAAAATTATCATAATCCGGTTTATAAAAAGAGAGCTTTGCTATATCTGTCAAGTCCAACTCCTTTACAGGAGAAGGATATCTATTTGGATATGTTATAGCATATTGAATAGGTATTCTCATATCAGCAAGACCAAGTTGAGCTATAACTGAATTATCATTATATTCTATTAAAGAGTGAATAATGCTCTCTCTATGGATCACAACATCAATATTATCTATTGGCATATTAAAAAGCCATGCTGCCTCTATAATTTCAAGACCTTTATTCATCATAGACGCGGAGTCTATTGTGATTTTAGCTCCCATATTCCAATTGGGGTGTTTTAAGGCATCCTTTGGTGTAACTGTCTTTAAAAATTCCATGTCTTTACCGAAGAACGGACCACCGGAAGCCGTAAGGATGATTTTCTTTAATGATCTATTTTTAGGTGCCCCTTGAAGGCATTGAAAAATTGCTGAATGTTCACTATCTACCGGATATATGCTAACATTTTGTTTTCTAGCCTCTTCCATTACAATTTTTCCGCCGGCTACGAGTGTTTCTTTGTTAGCCAACGCAATATTCTTTTTAGCTTTTATTGCAGATAAAGTAGGCTTTAAACCCACCATACCAACTACTGAATTTAAAACCATATCAGTATCTTCTATAGAGGCTACTTCACAAAGCCCATCCATAGATGCTTTTACTTCTATATCCAAGTCTTTTATATTTTTTTTAAGTTCAACTGCTGCGTTTTTATCAAAGACTGCAACAGTTGAAGGTTTGAATTCTCTTATTTGTTCTTCCAAAAGCCTTATGTTACTGTTTGCCGCTAAGGCTGATACTTTTAAATTAAGTTTTCTAACTACATCTAAAGCTTGGGTTCCTATTGAACCTGTTGAACCCAAAATTGATATTTTTTTAATCATTATTATTCACCGGCCAACCAATATTATTATATGATATTTACATAGGTATTATTGGGAAAAATGAATTTATTATAAATATATATGGCACTACTAATATCACACTGTCCATTCTATCCAACATTCCCCCATGACCCGGAATTACATTCCCGAAGTCCTTGACATTGCAGCCTCGTTTTACAAGAGAAAATGATAAATCTCCTATAATAGAAATAATTGCGCCAAAGAAAGCTATTAATACTACATATAAAAGATTAATTTCTACATGTTTTTCAAACAAGTATGTATTAAATATAAAACATACCAAAAGGCTCGAAGCAATTGACGATATTACCCCAAAAACAGCTCCTTCTACAGTTTTCTTAGGGCTTATCTCCGGACAAAGTTTGTGTTTGCCAAATAAACTTCCAAAAAAGTAAGCTCCTGTATCCGCAAGCCATGCTATTACCAATATAAATACAGTATAAAACGTTCCATAAACTCCGCTTTTATCTCTTAACACCAAGAAAAGATTTAAGGAAAATGTTATAACTATTGTTAGGGTATATACAACTGCGATTTCCTTAAAAATTACTTTTTTCTTTAATAAAATCATAAAGATAAAAAGTAGTAGTGTGTACAAATAAAAACAAGAAAGCATTATTATTGGTGTTACAAAAAATGATACTATAATGTCAAGCAGAAAGGTAGGAACAATAAGTATATATTTATCTAATATATTCATCGCTGAAAATATCTCATACATACAAAATAACGTAACCACTGCTATTAATATATTTAATAGTATAGGAAAACTTTGATTACACATTAAAGCAAAGATAACGAATACTGCTCCAATTATACCTGATATAGTTCTTTTTACCACTTATACACCCCCAAAACGCCTATTTCTCGATGAGTACTCGTCCAAGGCTCTTTCAAGATCCTTTTCCTTAAAGTCAGGCC
Source organism: uncultured Eubacteriales bacterium (assembly GCA_934486915.1). Taxonomy (GTDB): domain Bacteria; phylum Bacillota; class Clostridia; order Oscillospirales; family Acutalibacteraceae; genus CAKSJY01. Next base: position 2,052 of record CAKSRC010000017.1, on the reverse strand, counting down.
ATAATACATCCATGATCACAAGTTCTGCATAGGCAGACTGCCACAAAAGGAAATTTGACAATCGATATTCACCGCTTGGACGTATTATTAGATCCGGGTCGGGCTGGTTAGCAGTATAAAGCTTACTTGCAAATAAGTCCTCATTAATATCTGACACTTCAATAATGCCATTTTTAACATCACTGGCTATTTGTTTAGCAGCATAGGTTATTTCATCTCTGCTTCCATAGTTCATGGCTATATTTAAAACCATGCCGTCATTTTTCGCAGAAGCATCCCTAACCTCTTTAATTAATTCCTGAATTTTTGCAGAAAAAGAGGAAGTATCTCCCAAAAAGTTAATTTTTATATTCTCATCTTGAAAGTCTTCAAGAGCTTCTTTAAGATATTCCTCAAAAAGATTCATTAAAAAGTTAACCTCTTCAGTTGACCTTTTCCAGTTTTCAGTGGAAAAGGCATAAACCGTAAGATATTTTATTCCAATATTGCTGCAATATTTGGTTATGGTCCTAAAATTAGATGCACCTACTTTATGACCGGCAGAGCGAGGTAAACCCCTCTTTTTAGCCCATCTGCCGTTACCATCCATAATAATACCTATGTGTAAAGGTAATTTCCTTTCCGGGATATCTTTTTTATTTCTATTTTTTTTTAATATACCCATTTTCTACACTGCCAATCTTAAAGTTATATTTCCATAATCTCTTTTTCTTTTTTTGCGGAAATTTCATCTACTTCTTTGCAGAATTTATCTGTCAAATCTTGAATATGTTTTTCTGCTTGTTTTAGATCATCTTCGGTTATTTCTGCAGTTTTTTTCATATTCTTAAGTTTGTCTATGCTGTCTCTTCTTATAGAACGAATAGATACCTTTGAATTTTCGGCTATCTTAGCTATATCCTTAACTATTTCTCTTCTGCGGTCTTCAGTAAGAGCAGGGAAAGTTATGCGAATAGTTTTTCCGTCTGTTTGAGGATTGATTCCTAGGTCTGACGCTTGTATGGCCTTTTCAATTCCCCTTACAACTGATATATCCCAAGGTTGGATTGTCAAAGTTCTTGCTTCAGTAACAGCGACAGCTGCCAATTGATTGATAGGAGTTGGGGTGTCGTAATAGTCAACTAGAATTTTATCAAGTACTGCAGGGTTTGCTCTTCCCGCACGAATAGCTGCGTATTCGCTTATAAGTGCATCTATTGATTTAGACATTTTGTTTTCTGTATTTTTAAATACTGTTTTCATTAGAATATCCTCCAAAAATTAATATTTATTTTCTAACTATAGTACCAATCGGTTCACCACATACTGCTGAAACAATATTATGTGGTTCTTCAAGGCTAAATACCAAAATAGGAATATCATTATCTTTGCAAAGGGATGCAGCAGTGCTGTCCATTACTCCTAAATTTTGGTGCAAAACATCAGCAAAGGAAATTGAATCATATTTTATTGCATTTGGATTCTTTTTAGGATCACTGTCGTAAACTCCGTCAACCATTGTAGCCTTCAAAATAATATCAGCATCAATTTCAGCTGCACGGAGAGATGCAGCAGTATCTGTCGAGAAGAATGGATTTCCTGTTCCGCAGCCAAACACAACTACTCTATTTTTCTCTAAATGACGTACTGCACGATTTCGTATGTAAGGTTCTGCGATTTGTTGCATTGAAATAGCAGTTTGAACTCGTACTTGCAAACCAAGCTGTTCAAGTGCATCTGCCACGCCAAGGGCATTAATTCCAGTTGCCAACATACCCATATGGTCTGCACGGGTTCTGTCCATCTTGCCGCTGCTTCGGCCCCTCCAAAAGTTACCGCCACCTACAACTATTGCAACTTGTACACCCATATCAATACATTCCTTGATTGGTTGACATATATTCAAAACTGTATCGAAGTCAATACCATGATCCTTTTGACCTGAAAGTGCTTCACCACTCAACTTAAGTAGAATTCTTTTATATTTAGGTTTCAAACAAAAACCACTCCTTAAAAAAGCTTTTTATTTTATTGTACAATAATACCAGCATTATGTAAAGTGAAATTTTATTA
>CAKSRC010000016.1 GCA_934486915.1 uncultured Eubacteriales bacterium | reverse complement strand
GAAGATGTTGAAAGTACTGATAGTTGGGGAATCACAGTTATTGGTGATAACTTAACTATAGGCGAAAACGTTGTAATTCCGCCTAAGTCTATGATAGATGAAAATATTTTGGAGGTGAAATAGTCTATGCGTGGAAACAATGTTTTAGGAATTATATTTTCCAATATGCACGAAGAACTAATTAGAGAACTAACTGATAATCGAACAATGGGATCTGTCCCGTTTGGCGGAAGATATAGACTTATAGACTTTACTTTGTCTAACATGGTCAATTCCGGTATAAATAAAGTTGGGGTTATTACAAAAATGAATTATCAATCCCTTATGGACCATTTGGGTTCAGGTAAAGCTTGGGATCTATCAAGACGAAGAGACGGACTTTTCATACTACCTCCATTTGGCCATAGTTCAGAAAGATTTTCAAATCGCATTAAGACCTTAGCTGCTATATCTAATTTCCTCTCAAATTCAAAGGAAGAATACGTTTTGCTCTCAGATTGTGATGTAGTATGTAATATAGATTATCAAGATGTTGTTCGAGAGCATGTGAAAAACGACTCTGATATTACCATAATATATAAAAGAGGCATTATTCCCGAAAAAATTAACGACTCCATCGTTTTATCTCTAAATCAAGAAACTTCCAAGGTAGATGAAATATACGTAGACCTTCAAACTAACAAATCATGCAACTTCAGTCTTAATATGTTCTTACTCAAAAGAAAATTGCTAATTAAACTATTGGCTGAATGCATAAGCAAAAATGAAGTCAGTTTCAAAAGGGATCTTATTCAACAAAACGTACATAGATACAATATTTTCGGCTATGAATTTAAGGGCTTCTCAAAGGTTATTACTTCTATGAACAGCTATTTTGAAGCAAACATGTCTTTGATGTCAAAATCCGCAAGACACCAACTATTTTGCAGTAACCGTCCAATTTACACAAAGGTAAGAGATGATATGCCGGGCAAATACGGAACTGAGGCTATAGTTAAAAATTCAACAATAGCTAATGGCTGTGTTATCGAAGGCGAAGTCGAAAACAGTGTCCTATTTAGAGGAGTACACATAGGTAAAGGTACTAAAATCTCAAACTGCGTATTAATGCAAGACACCATTATAGGTGAAAACTGCAATCTAAACTACGTTATATCTGATAAAGATGTAGTAATAAAAGACAGCCGAACATTAATGGGATTTAAGTCCTATCCTGTCTACATAAGCAAAGCAAGCACAGTTTAATAGTCCTTTATTTAACCTATTAAGATTTAAAAGTTAGGAGCATAAAAATGAAATGTTTATATTGCACAAGTGAAGCTCTGCCGTTTATAGCATCCGGCGGATTAGGCGATGTAGCCGGATCCTTGCCGCATGCACTTAGAGAACGTCTTGTAGGCTGCAGAGTTGTAATGCCACTATATGATGAAATTCCACAATATCTCAAGGATTCAATGAAATTTATAAAAAGTATATATGTTCCACTTTCTTGGCGAAAGCAATATTGCGGCATATTTGAAGCCAGGATCGATGGGGTTATATATTACTTCATAGATAATGAATACTACTTTAAGCGTAAAGGTATATATGGCCACTTTGATGACGCAGAACGCTTTGCATTTTTATCAAGAGCTGCATTGGAAATCTTACCTCATGTAGGCTTTAAACCCGACATAATCCATGCAAATGATTGGCAAACAGCATTAGTACCCGTATACTATAGCTTGTTCTATTGTCATGATGATTGGTACAAGGGTATTAAAACAGTATTTACAATTCACAATATCCAATATCAAGGTAAATATGGTATGGAACTCATAGATGATATTATTGGTATCCCCACGGATAGATTATCGGTAGTTGAGTTCGATAAATGCGTTAATTTTGTCAAAGGTGCAATTGAAACTGCAAATAGAGTTACAACTGTAAGTCCAAGTTATGCTTGGGAACTATTAGATCCTTGGTTTTCTCACGGTTTGGATCCAATATTAAGAGAACGTTCTTGGAAACTTTGCGGCATACTAAACGGTATAGATACAGACCTTTATAATCCCGCAACGGATAATAATATATATGCAAACTTTAGCGCCGAAGATTTAAGCGGCAAGGCTATCAATAAAAAAGCTTTGCAGGAAAGGCTTTGTCTTGATCAAAATCCTGATATCCCTCTTATCGCTATGGTTACAAGAATGGTATCACACAAAGGGCTTGACTTGGTAAAAGAGGTTTTAGAAAAACTTATGTGTGAAGAAAACATACAGTTTGTAATTCTAGGTTCAGGAGATTGGGAATACGAAAGTTTCTTTAGATATATGCAGGATAAATATAAAGGAAGATTTAGCGCTTGCTTTGGCTATGTGCCTGAATTGTCACATAAAATATACGCAGCTTCCGATATCTTTTTAATGCCGTCCAAAAGCGAACCATGCGGCTTATCCCAAATGATAGCACTTAGATACGGTTCTATCCCAATAGTAAGGGAAACAGGCGGACTTAGAGATTCTATCCATGACAGTGCCGATGGATTTGGTAATGGTTTTACATTTAAAAACTTCGATGCATACGATATGCTAAATGCCATAAAACGTGCAATAGGTGGATACTATGATCGATCCGGTTGGAAGATACTCATGGAACGTGCAATGAAATGTGACAACAGTTGGAGCCGTTCAGCTAAAGAGTATATCAAACTATATAGAACTTTAACGAGTGAAGATTAACAATATTTATAGGATCAGCTAGTGAAAATCGGACTACTTGCTGATCCTATTTTATTTTTTAAAAAAACTATTGACTTTTAAATATTAATATTATATAATAAATATATGCTAAGCGGGTGTGGCGAAATTGGCAGACGCGCTAGATTTAGGTTCTAGTGGCAAAACCGTGCAGGTTCAAGTCCTGTCACCCGTACCATAATAGAGTATGTAAACCTAATGGTTTGCATACTCTTTTTTGTTTTGTTTAGCAGGCGAGAACCTGCTTTACATGCTTAGAGATAAACTACATTTGTTTATAAATAGACTGATTAAGTGTGCCGCCGGAGGCATAAAAGGCGAAAGTCGCCTTCAAGTTATGTCACCCGTACCATTCTCCAACTCTGTTTGATTACTGACAATTGAATCTACTGCAAATGCCATCAGCGGCACCTGTGACATCACCATGCATAGGTTAGCAGAATGGTTAACAGCTTTGTTTTTATGGATGTTGGTTTCATTGATTTGCTTCTTTCTGCGACTTCATTCACAACAGAACTCTCTTTGGAATTTAGTTCACCTTTTCAATATAACCGCTGATGGGCTGTGTATACATATTGTCATCTGTTACCGCCTTGTAGCGTTTGCCATCATACACATCAGTAAATCCATTGGTTGCTTTATAAATCTCATTTGTCTCAGTATCGTACACACGCTCATAACCAAGGGTAGCATCACTCTGTTTTTGACTCATAATGTCCTGGCTCTTATTGCGACTTTCCCACGATGACATTATGTCGTCCATCGTTTGATTGAAATTCTGACTGATTTGCTTAGCAAGAGCAACTTTTTCATTGCTTGCTTGATTGGTAGCACTAACGAAACTGTCGGAATAATTAAGTGTTTTCATACAATCAGTTAAAACACTCTCCCACTCGATAAAAGTGTCTTTTGCCGCAGTAATCGCAACAATGTTATAAGCCATATAGTAGCCACCATCTGCCGTTTGCAGCTGATAATTTACCACATTGCCACCGGAGATTGCGTAGCTGCCGAAATCAACGACAGATGCCGAAAACATTCCTTCGCCTTCTTTGCCGTTATCGGTAAATGTTGCTCTCAGCAGTTCATCACCCAGTGCAGCTGATTTTAAACTGCTTGTAGAATCAAAACGATCAGTGACGTTGAAACCGTCGAAGTTCGGAAATGTATAACCGGAATAATCAGGCTCTACATCCGATACAAATGCTGTGTACTGTGGAAAAATCTTAAAAAAACCTTCGGTAGATGGATTGGCAAGCACAGGTGCCTTAGCAAAAATCGATGCCTGCGTGTTGCCCATAGCATAATTCTGCTGCCAAGCGTCCTTTCCGGCCTGACTGTGCAGAAGAAGGTCCGCCTTAAGAAGAACAAACATCTGATTCAGCGGCTCGTTCGGGTCACTTATTCGAATGCTATGATAGATATTTGTTCCCCCGGTCGTTACCGTCCATCCCTTTGGAATGGTAATGCTGAAATCAGCCGTTTCGTACTTTTCGGTTTGCACGGCCTTGGCGGCCGTCTGCGTAACTTTAACTTTTCCTTCGGTCTTCTCGGTCTTTGTGCCGTCATCATTAACAATGGTCTTATTACCGCATGCGGTGGAAAGCAACATCATAGCCACTGCAATGACAAAGGCTGTTATTCTCTTGGCCTTCATACAATTTTCCTCCCTATCTTTATTGTTCGCTGTAGTCCCATTAGAAGTTGTCACAATCATATTTGACATACCCTCGATACCTTCTAAGGTCTTGCGTATACAATTACGCAAGGTGATTATATCATATATATATAAACGATTTCAGTATGTTTTTCAAAGTGTCAATTGACTCTTCTGAAAATTTACCTTTTAAGTCACTTTTATTTTATGAAAAAATACTGTATAATGATTTTAAACAAATCGTAATGGGGTAGAATTTATGAAATTCAGTGATAAATTGAATGCATATATCAAGCAGTTATCCTGCTCATCAAGGGACATTTGCAACTTATCCGGCATATCTGCAGCATCATTCAGCCGATATAAAAACGGTAAGCGTGTTCCGGAGATGGGCACAAAGCCATTTGAGCAACTTTGCAGTGCTATTGCAAAGGTTGCTGCACAAAAAGAAATATCGGATATTACGGTGGAAATAGTGCGAAAAGCATTTATATCCTGTGATGACTTCTCGTCAACTGACAAAGAGGTACTACGGCATAACTTCAACACACTCATTGCAACACTGAATATCAACCTGGCGCGTCTGAGCCAATATATCAACTATGATACCTCTGCTATCTTCCGCATCCGCAACGGTTCAAGAAAGCCGGGTGATGCCGACCAATTTGCCTCGGCAATTGCTTCGTTTGTGTCCAGAGAGCTGAATGCAGCATCGGAAATTTCTGCTGTTGCCGAGCTTATCGGCTGCGATGCCGATAAAATCTATGATCTGTCGGTACGTTATTCAAAGATTAAAAGTTGGCTTTTGGAGCAGCCTGTACCTGAAGCAGAAAATTACAGCGTTTCTAAATTTCTCAACAAACTGGATGAATTTGACTTAAATGAGTATATCAAGGTCATAAAATTTGACGAACTTAAGGTACCGTCTGTACCCTTTCAGCTTCCATCCTCCAAGACCTATTTCGGTATAAAAGAAATGATGCAAAGCGAGCTTGATTTCTTAAAGGCAACTGTGCTTTCCAAATCCATGGCCCCTGTAACCATGTACAGTGATATGCCGATGAAGGAAATGGCAAAAGATCCGGAGTTCCCGAAGAAATGGATGTTTGGCATGGCCATGATGCTGAAAAAGGGATTGCATCTTAACCAGATACATAACTTGGACCGTTCCTTTGACGAGATGATGCTCGGCCTTGAAAGTTGGATTCCGATGTATATGACCGGACAAATCTCGCCCTACTACTTCAAAAACGCGCAAAACAATATCTTTCTGCATTTTTTGAAGGTTTCCGGTGCCGCCGCACTTTCAGGTGAGGCCATTGCCGGATATCACGCAGACGGAAAATATTATCTCACCAAATCAAAGCATGAAGTGGGATATTATCAGAAACGGGCAGACGAGATGCTTAAAAATGCCTACCCGCTTATGGACATCTACCGCAGTGAGCGAGAAAACGAACTTAATACTTTCCTTCTTGCCAATGCTCGGAAATCCGGCCGACGCCGCAGCATCCTTTCCACACCCCCGCTATATACCATAAGCAACAGACTATTGGAAAGTATCCTTGTTCGACATGGCATTGAAAAAGAGCAAAAAGATGCTATTAAAAAATATGTTACCGCACAAAGGAATCGGGTCATGACGATTCTTGAATCCGAGACTATAGTAGATGAAATTTCAACACTCACAGCTGAGGAAATAAATAAAAATCCGCCTGTTCTTCAACTTTCGGGAGTATTCTGTGAAACGGATATTTCGTACAATGAGGAGGAATATGCAGCGCACCTAAACGAAACAAAAGTATTTGCCGAGCAAAACATCAATTATACAGTTAAACAAAGTTCAATCCACGCTTTCCGCAATCTTCAAATTCTCATCCACGAGGGACATTGGGCCATGGTATCCAAGGAAAAGGCTCCGTCGATTCATTTTGTGATTCGCCATCCGAAACTGCGCAATGCAATCGAGAATTTTATTCCGCCGGTAACAGAAGGAAAATAAATAAAGAAATATGTGATTTTTCAGCCGGATTTATGATATAAATTTTAGGTTGATTAAAAATACCCGTACCATAGTAGAGTGTGTAGACTTAATAGTTTGCATACTCCTTTTGTTTTATATGAAAAGCAAGAACCTGCTTTACATGGTCAGAGATAAATTGCATTTGCTTATAAATAGACCAATTAAGTGTACCGACGGAGGCAAAAAGGCGAATGCCGCCTTCAAGTTCTGTCACATGTACCAATTTATAACCTATATTCAACTTGTGCATCGATATTCTTCATTAGCTTAATTAAATATAATTTTATACATATACCACTATATTAGTACTCGGCACTATACAGTGACTCTTTGTTTTCGAGGTGATAGCATATGATTAATTTTTTATTGGTTGCCTTTGGAGGCTTTATAGGCGCAGGAATGAGATATTTATGCAGCCAAATATCGATTTTCAAAAGTATATCCTTCCCTATTGCTACTTTAATTATAAACTTTGTAGGCTCCTTTTTGATAGGAATAATAAGCTCAATATCGCCGGGTTCTAAATTCAATTTGTTCTTTAGAGTTGGAGTGTGCGGCGGATTTACAACATTCTCTACATTTTCTTTTGAAACATTTGATATGATTGAGTCGGGTAAGATACCCTTGGCCATAATCTATTCTTCATCAAGTGTTTTGTTATGTTTAATTGGTGTGCTTTTGGGAAAATCAATATCAAAAATCTTTTTACATACCTAGGCTCTAACACATTAATCCACCCCTATACTTAAATAAAAAACGCCGTATTGCTCAACATACAAGCCTTGCAATACGGTGTTTTTATATATTTCTGCAGTGTTATTCCACTGATTTAAGTGCTTCAAGCATATCTACATTTTTGAGCTTGCGATTCATAAGCAATCCCAACACAAACGTAATCGCTGTTATGACAATTACTGGAATAATAAATGCGGCTGAACCAAGTGCCGGGTTAAACATTACATCGTCCGGAGGTACAATTGCAATAATATATCTATAAAGTGCATCCCCTAAACCAAAACCTACAAGTATACCGATAACGGTCAAAAGAATCGTTTCACGATAGATATACATTGTCACTTCCTTATTATAAAATCCTAGAACCTTTATGGTTGAAAGTTCTCTAATTCGTTCGGAAACGTTGATGTTCGTTAAGTTATATAGGATAACTACAGCGAGAAGCATTGCAACTATTATCAAAATCTGCATAATCCTATTTAGTGAATGAACTATGGTATCAATTTGATTTGTAAGTGTTGTATTTTGTACCACCCCTTTTACACCGTCAAGCTCCATAAATCGACTTGCCTGCGTTTTAGCGCTGTCGGCAGACCTATCACAAAGCGTTATAAGATTAGCGTTTGAAGTGTATTTTTGCGAAAATGCTGATTCATAATAGGTACTGTTCATAAAAATAAAATGCCCAGTGTACATTTCTGTGATAGCAGCTACCTTAACTGTCTTTGTATTGTTTTCAGCATCGTTCAATTCAAATGTGTCGCCAACCTTCACATTTATAAGCTTTGCCAAACGCTCAGTAATCACGCAACCATCATCGGAAAGTTCTATCGGTTTCCCGGAAGAACGGTTTGAAAGCAGAATATAATCTGAAAGTAAGTCGGCATTTTCGGGTACAATCATCTTAATCTCCTGGCTATCCTCATTTTTACCTGCAACCTTTGATACAGCTTCATAGTATATAGGAATTTCGCTTTTTACGCTGTCCGAAGAGAGAAGTTTATCTATTTCCGCTTTTTGGTTTTCTTCTAAACTATCATTTTGCGCCACGATTAAATCATATTTCATAATATCGCCAAACTGTCGATTTTTTATCCCTGAAATAGAGTGCTGTACACTAAAACCTGCAAAGATTAATGTGACAGACCCACACACACCAAAAATAGTCATAAACATTCTTTTCTTGTATCTGAAAATATTCCTAGCTGTAACCTTATGTGTGAAATTCAATCGACTCCAAATAGGATGAATACGCTCCAAAAGGATTTTTGATCCCGCTTCCGGTGGTTTTGGCTGGAGCAAGGCTGACGGATTTTTTTGAAGCTCCTTACTTGCCACAATAAATGCCGGAACAACCGCACAAAGAAGAGCAAGTAAAAGTGAGATAATCGAGATTGTCGGGTAAAAATGTAGTTCAATCATCGGATAAGTGAAACTTTTTCTGTATGCATTATAAACAATAATCGGCAAAAGCGTATGCCCTGCAATAATCCCGACGACAGCACCCATCATGCTTGCAGTAAAACCATAAGCAGTAAATTTCTTTACAATATCACGGTTATCATAACCCAGTGCTTTCAATGTGCCGGAGTTAATGCGCTCCTCGTCCACAAAACGTGTCATTGTTGTAAGCGTTACAAGCGCTGCAACAAAATATAGGAATATTGGGAATATATTGGCAAGAGAATCTACAATATTGGACACAGTCCCGTAAATAAGGTAACCCTCTGAACCCGGAATTTCACGGCGGGTATCCAATGCATATACGGGTTGCTTTAGCTTATTTAAGGCATTCTGCGCATCGGCAACCTTTTTCTCGGCATCTGCAATTTCCTTTTCGGCGTCAGGCTTCTTCTCATTATATTCTGCCCATCCGCTTTCCAACTCATCTTCGCTTTCTGAAATTTTTACTGCAGCATCGTCAAGTTCAGCTTTGGCTTTGGAAAGTTCTCTATCAGCCTCTGATTTTTTTGCTTGATAAGTGGCTTCCCCGTCACGATATTCCTGCTTCTTTTGTGCAAGTTTGGTTTCTGATTCGGCAATCTGAGCTGTTGCATCGGCAATCTGGTTTTGCTTCGATGAGTATTCCGCCTCACCTTTGTCAAGCTCGGTTTTTGCCCTGGCGAGTTGCTCATCGGCTGACGCTGCCTGGCCTGCAGCAGCATTATAATCAGCCCAATTTTTTTCTAAATCATTTTTAGCCTTTACAAGTGCACTAAGTTGGTCATACTGCACTTGCGGCAATGTTGCTTGTAGTTTAGGCAATGCTGCTTGAATTTGATCAAATGTCATCCCTGTCGACGCTTCTGCTGCTTTAATCTCTGCATCAAGCTTTCCTTGCGCTGCCTCAAGTTGCAACTTAGTTTGTTTTAACTTTTCAAGCTGCCCTGCCTTCTCGTTGTACTCTGCCCATTTCGCATCCAATGTACTTCTTGCAGCTTTAAGTTTATTATTAGCATCCTTAAGCTCTGCTTCCTTAGCAGCAAGCTCCTTTTCTGCATCTGAAATTTGAGTATTAGCAGAGTAAAGCTTTCCGGCAGCTTCATCAAGCTGCCTTTGAGCATCAGACTTGCTCGTATTATATCTTGAAAGTCCTTCTTGATACTTTTGTTTAGCGTCTTCAAGTTCAATTTCGCCATCATTCAATTTTTTTAATGCATCATCAAGCTCTTTTTTTGCGTCGTTAATTTTTACTTGTGCATCATCAATTTTCCCTTGATATTCACTTTTTATAGATGTAAGGCGCGTTAGTGGTTGATCTGCAAGTAATTTATTTAATTCGTCCTTATGAGCTATAATGAGATTTGTATATTCGTCTGAATAAGGATCAACGCCCTTTGTATCGTTAAAGGAAAGACGAGCAATCATGTAGACTTCCGAGTCAAATGCCTCCTTTGGTACAACGGCATAACCCTGTAATTCACCGGTACCAGCTGTGGACTGACCCATATTTATGATAGACAACAGTTCGCCTGAGTTGACAAATCCTACTACTTTAAGCTCGTGGTTTTTAAGTGACATATTTCCGGCGATATCCGCCTTTTCCGCAAATTTTATTGTATCGCCTATTGAGTATTCACTTGATAGAAAAGATGCAATTGCGATTTCGTTTTCTGAAGTCGGCATACGTCCTTCTACAAGTTCATATTCAGAAATACCGTCCGTTTGAGAAAAAATCCTAATACTTTTATTTGTGCCGTCGATAATGACATCTTTTAGGTATCCATATTCTATTTTATCTGCACCGGACACCTTATTTATTGCCGCCTCGTTTTCCGCATCGATACCATAATCGCCGATAATGCTGACATCTGCAAGTTTCAGTTTGTTAAAATAATTTTCCCCTGTTATTCGCATATCAGGTCCTGCAACCTGCAATCCCACCAATGCAAACGAACCTATAGCAACAAGGCATAGAATAGAAAAAAAGCGCCCTTTTGATTTAGAAACACATTTTTTAATGTCCTTCCACAACATCTTTTTCTTCAAATCAATCACCGCCGTTTCTTTACCATTCAATGTCCGCAATTTGCTGCGGATGCTCGTTCTTCTCAATGCCTTTTACAGTGCCGTCGTGCATATGAATTACACGATCTGCAATAGGAGCAATAGCCGCATTATGAGTAACGATAATAACAGTAGCACCTTTCACTCTGCTCATATCCTGCAATATTTGTAGAACCTGCTTACCCGTTTTGTAATCCAAAGCCCCTGTCGGTTCGTCACAAAGCAATATTTTAGGATTTTTCGCAACAGCACGCGCAATAGCAACACGCTGCTGTTCACCTCCTGAAAGTTGTGCAGGAAAGTTATTGATACGCTTTGAAAGCCCAACATCTTTTAGCACTTGAACGGGGTCAAGAGCATCTCTTACAATCTCGGACGCAAGCTCTACATTTTCCTTCGCAGTAAGGTTTTGAATTAAGTTATAAAACTGAAAAACAAAACCTACATCGTTTCGACGATAAGTAATCAATTCATTCTTCGAATATCCTGAAATGTCTCTACCATCGATAATGACCTTTCCTTCATTATTCGTATCCATTCCACCAAGTATATTCAATACTGTAGACTTTCCGGCTCCCGAACTTCCGAGAATAATAGCAAGTTCACCCTTTTCAATAGAAAAGTTTACATCACGATTGGCCTCTATAATCGTGTCACCCATCTTATAGCGTTTGTAACTGTGTCTCATTTCAATATAACTCATATCGTATCCCCTTCCTGTAAATTTATTTCCTCACCCGTAATGCAAAATGAATATCTATCCCCACTTACGTTTAATTTTAGATCTGAATGAATTATCGTACCATTTGCAAAATAAGAAAACGAATGAAGCCGTGAAGTCATTTTTTCGGAAAATTCTACTTTACCGTCTTCTGTAATTATTCCCTTAAAAGCACCCTTGTTACCTAATAATTCAAGTGTACCGTCAATTATGGAGTTTTCCTAGTTAAAGCTCATTGTTCCATGCCTCATCCCAAGAAGTGCATACATGGTAATGTTAAATTTTCGTTCCATCTATATGCTCCTTTCCTTAATTCTATGTTCTATTTTAACTCACAAAAGCCTCATATAAAATGGTCAAACAAACTACATTTGTGTAAATAATGACTAATGTGCCCAAGTTTAAAATTAAATTTACCGGACAAATATACATAATTATCCGATAAATGACTTGACGGATAGGTGTATAATAAATTTAAAGGAGGTTTCTAATATGAAACATGAGGAAACAACCCTGCAAACAAAAACAGCTCTTGCCGTAAGCCTTAAAAAACATATGGCCAAAAAGCCTCTTGGAAAAATTACGGTCAGCGAGATTATCACTGACTGTAATGTAAATCGCAAAACCTTTTACTATCACTTTGAAAATATTTACGCTTTGCTTAAATGGATGCTTGAACAAGAAGCAATTGAGGTTGTGAAAAATTTTGACCTTCTAATTGACTATGAGGATGCAATTCGTTTTGTGATAAGTTACGTCAATGAAAATGCACATATCCTAAACTGCGCATATGACAGCATTGGCAGAGATGAGTTAAAAAGATTCTTTTATAACGATTTTGTCTCCCTGGTTAGAAATGTTGTTAATGATATAGAAGAAAAACACAATTTATCAGTAGTTGATGATTTTAAAGATTTTATATGCGATTTCCTAACTGAGGCAACTTCGGGTATGCTTGTAAACGGATTTAGAGAAAAACATAAAATGCAGCAAAGCGATATAGTACGTAATATCACTGTAATTCTTCATTCTCTGCCCGATATACTGAAACGTGCACCACAAAAAATATAAAAAGCCATATATCGCTGCTTAAATTCTCATATATAACCAAAAAGCCATGAACGCGACCCGCACCCAAAGGCTCCTTGGTGCAAATAATCCTCATATACATTAAAACTTTGATGCGAGAAATATCACTAAATAAAAAAATCAGCCCCAAACGCGAAATGCGTGTCGAGGCCCTCGACTGGTATGAGTAACTATAATATATCTCAAAGCCAAATCGCGTGCAAAAATAAAAAAGTCACGCTCACACTGTGAACGCGACCCGCCCCCAGGGGCTCCCCGTTACAAATAATCCCATACATTAAAACCTTGACGCGAGATGTATCACTAAATAAAAAAATCAGCCCCGAACGCGAAATGCGTGTCGAGGCCCTCGACTGGTGCGAGTGACGGGACTTGAACCCGTACGTCAAAGACACACGCCCCTCAAACGTGCCTGTCTGCCTATTCCAGCACACTCGCTTAAAATACAACTTAATAAGTATATCCTATATAATATCAAAAGTCAATATGTACGGCTAATATTCTTATATAATACCTTAAAATTTCTAATTAACAACCCTTAATATATACTAAAAACTTAAATTTATATGTATTTTAAAATTTTGTGTTGACAACCTATCATTAATCTGGTATACTAATTAACAGTGAAATTTATGGAGGGGTGTCCGAGTGGTTTAAGGAGCTAGTCTTGAAAACTAGTGATCCCGAAAGGGACCAAGGGTTCGAATCCCTTCTCCTCCGCCATATTGCTTTTTTACTTTGGAGAAGTACTCAAGAGGCCGAAGAGGCTCCCCTGCTAAGGGAGTAGGTCGGGTAACCGGCGCGAGGGTTCAAATCCCTCCTTCTCCGCCAATAATAAACTCCTTCTGCGTATGTTGCAGTAGGAGTTTTTTGTTATGCTGATAAATTTACTTTATAAATATCCATTGGAAGAACATATAAAATATCAGCTTAGCTTAACAGTCCACGCAAATATAAAAAAGGAAGGTTTAAATAATGAAAAGAATTTTAATGAGTATTGTTTTGGTGTGCACACTATTTACAAGCATTTTAGTGCCGGGAAATGTATATGCAAAGGATATACAAGATGATTCCAATGCATCATCATCCTATGCAAGTACTGACAATCTGCCGGATATGAATAAAGTATTGACTAAAGCGCAAGTACTTGAAGATATCGACTTTGTATTAGCTAAAATAAAGGATAAACACGTATCATCAGTAGACTCAATTCCTGAAGAAGTCTTAAAACAAAAAGAAGAAGAAATAAGTAAACTTCCGGAAAACATGACCGCTTTGGAAGAGTGGAGAACTATCTCCCGCATAATAGAAAAATTACATGATGCGCACACCGCTATGTGGAACTCCGATGCGCTTGATAAACGATTACCGTTTAACACATATGTCGACGGCAATAAGTTTTATTGCATGGACGGTGATCTTAAGGATTATCAAGTTACAGCTATTAATGGTATAAGCATTGAGCAATTATATCAAACATTTAAAGAGCATTACTCACATGAAATAGACGAATGCTGCCGTGGATTCTTCTTTGATTTTAGATATAACTTTATTCAAGAACGTCCCATCGCTCTTGCAGGAATAGACACAAACAATACACTTGAAGTAACATTCCAAAAAGGTGATTATATTAAGGTAGGTAAGTTTGACTTAGTACGCATCCAACCTAAAGATATATCATATAGACCTTGGATATCTTATAAAATCGATAAAGAAAACAGTGTTGGTATTTTCACATTAGATGTTTGCTGCAATAATGATGAGTTTAGACAAACCGTGGATAAATTTTTTGAAGAGGTAGCTCAAAATAACATAAAAAATGTTATTATTGATTTACGTGAAAATCTTGGCGGAAATTCAAGTGTTTCTATGTACATTGCTTCATATATAAAAAAAGTAGAAATTACGAATTATATTTGTTTCCCGGCACTTGATGTAAGAAACGGCAATGAAATCATTCACTATGACAGCCAAAAATATACTAATGAGCAAATCAAGCCATATATGCAACCCAAAAACCTGTTTGACGGCGAATTATTCATTACTACATCTAATATATCGTTTAGTGCTGCCACAATGTTCGCTGACTTTTTCCAAGCTAACCACTTAGCTAAAATAGTTGGAGAAACCCCAAGCAATTCCCTAACAGCATTTACTGAGATTTATAATAATTTTCACCGCACGCCAAATTCAAAGATTTTCTTTACTGTTACTTCTAAAAAAATATATGCTATAGATCCTACCAAAAATCAAGAAAGATTAACTCCAGACATACAAGTTCCTCAAAAAGATGCTATTAGCACAATATATAAAATGATTAATAAATAAAATACAAAACGCTCCCTTGGCAATAAATATGCTAAAGGAGCGTTATTTTTATTTTTGAATATATAACTTTTTAAATAAGTCATAGGAATCTACCAACTCATCAACATTTGAAAAAGCATTTCTATATACCTCAATTATTATACTTCCCTCATAATCTATTGAGTCTAATATTTTAAAAAGCTCTTTGTAGTCCATTATGCCTTTACATGGCAAAAGGCAGTCATTTTTATCATCATGGTCATTTAAATGAAGGTGCACTAAGTTTTTACCCATAGCCTTGCAAAGTTCAAATGGATCTTCATTTGCCCTAATTGCTTGCTTAATATCAAAGACAAATTTAACTTCATTCCCCAAGTTTTTCTTCATTCTATCTATAAAATCTATATTTTGGCTTCTAAATAGGTTAACGTTCTCTTGAGCTAAAACAACATCATATTTTTTAGCAAGAGTTGCAAGCTTAAAAAATCTTTCAAAGTACTTCTCCTCTTTAATCGCATTAGCCTTATTATATTTATCGCCATGCAATACAACTATTTCAGCCCCAAGCTTATTTGCAGCCCTAAAAAATTTCTCGTAGTACTTTATCATATCTTCAAATCGTCTATAGTAATTTGAAAAAAGCATAAACGGGTCAATCCCGCTCGTAAATGGGTGTAATGATTTTATTTTACATCCATAGTTTTTCTTAATGGAGTTTATCTTATCGATAAACTCATCCTCTATCTCACAAGGGCTATTTGTAAAAACTTCAAAAAGTCTTATTCCTCTTTTTGAGAGTACTTCAAATGACTCTTCAGTATACATTGGATATAGTGATGCAGTAGATATGCCAAGATTCCTTACGTACCCCAAATTCAAACCTCCTTTATAATAAAGCAATAAACCATACTAATTATTTTGCCCATAAATCTATTATACTATAATACAAACTTCACACTACAAATGTCCCGGCACATAACCTAATATGTGCCGGGAAAATAATTAGTACTCATTCACTTCTTAGTGCATCAATTGGATTTAACATACTTGCTTTTCTAGCCGGAGCCCATCCAAATATAACCCCTACACCTGCCGAAAAGCCCACTGCAAATAATACAGTTTTTATTGAAACCACAAACGGCATTTCTATAGATGCACAAATGGCCCATGATATTAGTAACCCTAATCCAAGGCCTATAAATCCCCCTATAAGAGATAAAAGTACAGATTCTATTAAAAACTGTAGCTGAATTCTCTTAGGTTCTGCACCTAAGGCTTTTTTAAGCCCTATTTCTTTAGTACGTTCCGTCACTGATACAAGCATCATGTTCATAATACCAATACCTCCAACCAACAACGCAATTGATGCTATGCCGCTAAGTATTGATGATAGCATTGATGTAATTGTTTTCATACTATCCAAAATCGAGTCTAGGTTTAATATAGAGAAACTGTTTTCTTTATAGTTAAAGGCTTGATTTAATACTTGCCTTACATTATTCGTAACTTGATCTTTATATGATGCATTCTCTATGTACAATTCAACTGAATTTACATTATGATTATTTAAAATCTTCATGGCTGTAGTGTAGGGTACCATAATCGTAAGAATTGTGTCATTTCCTAAGTTGAGGCTTGAGACTAAATCATTAAGAGAATTATCTATAACACCAACCACTTTAAAGGACATGGAATTTATGATTATGGTTTTGCCTATAGGATCTTGACCAAAGAAAAAAGTTTCTTGTGACTTTTTGTCTATTACACATACATTATTTTTACTCTCAACATCTAAAGGGGTTAACCCTCTTCCTGAAATCATATTATCTGCATTTTGGCGGAAGTAATATTCATTTTTACCTTCTATGCTTACATCCTTTGTCATATTGCCATCATTTGCAATGCTTGTTGTAAAACCAACATTAGGCGAGGCACCTACAACGTGATCAATATTGCAAAGGTTTTCAATATCAGCCGGACTAAGTCCTTTTTTTAGTGCTGTTCCAGGTGTACTAATACTCATTTTTTCAGCACCTAGGTTTGCAAACTCCCTAGACACCTGTTCTGATGCCCCCTGCATTACAGTTACAATCGTAATAATCGAAAGCACACCTATAATAATGCCCAATGTAGTTAAAAAGGAGCGCATTTTATTTGAAATAATATTTTGCCATGACATACTAAAACTTTCTTTTAGCATGATTGATCACCCTCCTTTTGCAAACTATTTTTTAAGGAAGTGTCTACTTTATTACCACTTTCGTCACCTTCAAAGAGGTTGCCGTCCAAAATTCTAACAATTCTATTGGCGTATTTTGCAATAGAAATATCATGAGTAATCATAATAATCGTACGGCCTTCTTGATTAAGTTCTTTAAAAAGCTGCATTACCTGCCTACCTGTCTTTTGATCAAGTGCCCCCGTGGGCTCATCTGCCAAGAGGATGGTAGGATTAGTAGATAATGCCCTTGCAATGGCCACTCTTTGCTGCTGACCTCCTGAAAGTTGATTAGGAAAGTAACCTAATTTATCCTGCAATCCAACACGTGCAAGGTTAGTTTCTGCAATTTTTCTTCGCTTAGCCCTTGGATATCCTGCATATATAAGAGGGAGTTCTACATTATCAATAGCTGTCATGCGGGACAAAAGATGAAACGATTGAAAAACAAATCCTACCTCTTTGCTTCTTATATGAGCAAGCTGAGCTTCTGATAAATCACGTATCTTCTTTCCTGAAAGTATGTATTCACCCCTAGTTGGAGTATCAAGGCATCCTATAATATTCATTAAAGTAGATTTACCAGATCCCGAAGGTCCCAATATTGAAACAAACTCACCTTCATAGATATCAAGATTTATTCCCTTTAATACATCTTGACCTTCTCCACCCATTATATATGTCTTTCTAATATCAGTCATTGAGAGAATTTTTTTCTTCAACTTGAAGCCCTCCCCTATTCATTGGAAGAAGATGAAACTAATACTATATCTCCATTAGATAGTCCTTCTTTTATCTCCACATAATTGCCGTCATTCATTCCTGTAGTAACATATGTCTTTGCAGGCAAGCCATTGCTGTCCTTTTTATTTACATACGCCTTATTGTTCGAGTCAAACATTAGTGATTTCATTGATATTGAAACAGCATCTTCAACCTTTTTATTAAGACTAGTTACCTCGCAAGATAGTCCCGCTCTTAGTCCTTCCTTATTATCAAGTGATATTGTGACAGGGAAATAGGTGACATCCTGCTCCTTTACTGCCTCTTTAGAAACAAATTGGACCTTTCCATTAATATCTTTATCAAGAGCATTTACGTGAACATTTACCTCTTTGTTTACTTCTAAATTATTAATATCATACTCATCAACTTTAATATCAACTTTTAATGTATCATAATTAATAATACTTGCCAAGGTTGTCCCGGGAGTATATATTGATCCTGCCTTTGCGGGTAAAGATGACACTTCCCCTTCTATTTGGGACGTAATTACTTGATTATCCGTACATGTGAATAATTTTGCATCTTTCTTTACCTTATCGCCTTCCTTTACATGAACGGTTTTTATTTGCAATGCGGTTTCCGCCGCTACGGTTTGAATATCTTTTGCAGATATAGTTCCCCCCGCATTATAATACGTGCTAATGCTTCTTTTTTCGGCAGTCTCCTCATTGTATGATATCTTTTTAGCTTGCATATTTAATGCCATCGATATCCCCACTATTGCAATTAAAACAACTCCAATGATCACTAAACTCTTCGTTAACTTCTTTTTCTTCCTTAATTCCATAAAAGCCCTCCTATATAATTTTATTTTAATCTAATCTTTCTCTCTATTACTTTTACAATTTCAACTATAGGGATAACTGAAATAGCAATCAAAAGTGAAACTGTATATTCAAACAATGAAATGCTCTCAAACCCAAATAATCCTGATAAAGCAGGAACATATATTACAAGTATAGTCAAGATAAATGACATAATCATAGACCCCAACATATACATATTCTTACTATTCAATGAGAAAATAGAGTTTTTTCTTGATCTAACATTAAAAGAATGGAATATTTCAGCCATAGACATAGTCAAAAATGCCATGGTTGTACCATCATTACTATTAGTTATTTCAAAAACGCCGGATTCAATATAATGGCCGACAAAATATGAAACAAGGGTCAGAATAGAAATCAGTATTCCTTGATATATAACATCAAATGCCATACCGTCTGCAAATATACCATCGGAAGGCTTTCTTGGTTTTTGTTTCATAAGATTAGGTTCAGCTTTCTCCATGCCCAATGCAAGAGCCGGGAAAGTATCCGTAATCAAATTAATCCATAAAATATGCACGGGTTTTAAAATAGTAAACCCAAGTATAGTAGCCACAAAAATAGATATAACTTCACTTATATTTGAAGACAATAAGAATTGTATTGCCTTTCTTATATTATCGTATATTCTTCTTCCTTCTGCAACCGCAAAAACGATTGTGGAGAAATTATCATCGGATAATATCATATCAGCTACGTTTTTCGTTACATCTGTACCCGTTATACCCATGCCTACTCCAATATCGGCGCTTTTAATCGACGGTGCATCATTTACCCCATCGCCTGTCATTGCGACAACCATATTCTTAGATCTATAGGCATTTACAATTCTTGTTTTGTGTTCAGGCTGAACTCTTGCAAAGACAGAATAGTTTTCTATAGTTTTAGAAAGCTCTTCGTCGCTTATCTTATCTAGTTCCACTCCAGTCAAGGCCTGATCTTCATTAGTAATTATGCCAAGACTTTTTCCTATTGCAACAGCCGTATTTTTATGGTCACCCGTTATCATTATAGGATGTATTCCCGCACTTTTACAATCTCTAATTGCTTCCAATGCTTCCTGCCTTATTGGGTCTATCATGCCGCATAAGCCTACAAAAACCAAATCACTTTCATTTTGATGCGGGCTCAAGTTCTTAGGTTCTTTATCCAAAGTTTTAAATGAGGCTGCCAAAACCCTTAGAGCCTTATCAGTCATTTCTCTATTTTTACTTAAAATTTGGCCTTTTATTTGATCTGTCAAATCACAAATATTTTTACCATCAAAATATTTAGAGCACCTATCAATAATTACATCAGGTGCACCCTTTGTATATTGAAGTATAGCACCGTTTGATGATTTATGAAATGTGGACATCATCTTTCTTTCAGAATCAAACGGTATTTCCGCAAATCTTACGTATTCTTTCTTTAAATCACTTACGCTAATACTGTCATTCGCCCAATTAAATAACGAAACTTCAGTAGGTTCGCCTATAACCTTACCCTCTCCGCCAATTTCCGCATTATTACAAAGAGCCATTATGTTTTGTAGTTTATCCTTATCAAAAGAAAAAGAATCTACGACAGTCATTTGATTTTTGGTAAGAGTACCCGTTTTGTCAGAACAAATAACTTGAGTACATCCTAAAGTCTCTACCGCACTTAGTTTTCTTATAATAGCATTTTGTTTCGCCATTCTTGTAACGCCTATAGAAAGTTGAACCGTAACCACAGCTGCCAAACCTTCAGGTATAGCGGCAACAGCCAAACTTACAGCCAACATAAATGTATCTATTGCAACTTCAGGGTTAAATGAGCCCTCTTTTATTATACTGAATATAAATAATACCGCACATATACCTATAACTAAAAAGCTTAGTATCTTGCTTAATTGGTTAAGCTTTTTTTGAAGTGGAGTCGAATCATCTCCGGCCTTTACTATGGCATCCGCAATTTTACCCATTTCAGTATTCATTCCGGTCTTTACAACAACAGCCTTACCGTTGCCATAAACGACATTACTCCCCATATAGAGCATATTTTTTCTATCTGCTAAAGTAATATCCTCTTTTCCTTTTATAAGAATATCGCTTTTCTTATTAACTGGTATAGATTCTCCCGTTAACATAGACTCGTCCACTTTTAAATTAACGCTTTCAATTATTCTTAGATCCGCAGGGACAGAGTCCCCTGCCTCTAACATAACTATATCGCCTACAACAATGTCCTCACTTTTGACATTGCAAAGTACCCCATCTCTAATAACCTTAGAAACAGAGCCGGACATTTCCTTTAATGCTTCAATCGCCTTTTCGGCCTTGCTTTCTTGGTATATCCCTAAAAAAGCATTTACGATTACAACAAACAAGATAATAAAAACATCAGTAAAGGATTCGTTTTGATAGATAGATGTCAGCGTAGACACCAGTGCCGCAGCCAATAAAACCACTATCATAGGGTCTGAAAGTTGCTTTAAAAGACGTTCAAAAAAGGAATCTTTTTTACCTTCATTCAATTTATTTTTACCATTTGAAGTTAAAACGGATGCAGCTTTTTCTTGAGTCAATCCATCTTTTGAAGAATCGACTTCTTTTAAGACCTCATCAACTGATTGAAGATGAAAATCCATATAATCCTCTCCTTTTATATTTTTTAAATATAATACTACAAACACCCAAATTTATCAATAATTTATATTCAAAATAATTTAATTAAACCACTAATTTATTATTATCCATAAATATGGCGTTTACACAAACCTAAATTATCAACGGCTTAATATACCCTGATAAAATACCAAGAATGGCCGAAAGCATTATTAACAATATGGGGTTAACTTTCTTAATGACAAGAAGTAGTATAAGCACAAATATAAATAAAGAACATAAAAATGAGTAATCTTTGAGCAGTGAAATATAAAATCCGTTAGAAAAAAACACTGACTTACCAATTGAAATCACTGCTGCCGCTATAAGTCCTATAGTAGCGGGCTTTAGGCCACTCATTGCACCTTTAACAATTTTATTATCCTTAAACTTCATATAAAATCTAGCTACTATTAAAATAATAATAAAAGAAGGTAGTATAACTCCTATTGTCGCACATAGAGCTCCCAAGATTCCTGCAACTTCCGACCCAACATAGGTAGAAATATTTATAGCAAACGGTCCCGGTGTACTTTCGCTTATAGCTATAAAATCGACAAGTTCCTCCAAAGTCATCCAACCATTTTTTATTACCTCATCTTCTATTAAGGGAAGCATAGCATAGCCCCCTCCAAAAGTAAAAGCACCTATCTTAAAAAAGGTTAAAAACAACAAAAAGTAAATCATTTTTCTTCTCCTTTTTTATAAGAAATCAAGGCACATGCTATGCCTAACAATGCACTGCAAATTATTATTAGCAATACATTTATATCAAAGAATACTGATAATACAAATGCCACAGCCATTATTATATAAGAAAAGGTACCCTTAGGGCATTGCTTATACATAGAAATAAGTGCTTTTATTATTAATGCCACTACTCCCGCACGAATTCCGCTAAATGCATATCTCACAGCTTCTATTTCTTGAAAACTCCTAAAGAAAAAAGAAATTATCAATATAATGCAAAATGAGGGCAAAGAAGCCCCAAGTGTACAAAAGAAAGACCCCCAAACTCCCGCTTTTTGATATCCTATAAACGTAGCTGAATTTATGGCAATAGGCCCGGGAGTCGATTCCGAAACTGCTATTATATCTAAAATATCCTTATTATTAAGCCACTTTCTTTTATTTACAACCTCCTCTTGAATTATTGGTATCATTGCATATCCGCCGCCAAAAGTAAAGGCGCCTATCTTTAAAAAGGTCCAAAATAAAGAAAAGAGCATTTTCAAATTTTTTTCTTTCATTTTATAAAGTATCCTCCTATACTAAAGATTTTATATAATAAAGTTATTTTAATTTAAATCGGAGCAACGCCTTGCTTTGCTTGCAAAGAGCAGAGCATACGACAAATTACAAGCAGTTCAAAGGAAGTGTTAGCTCCTCAGGGTTTCAGTGTAGGGATTATATGTACCCCACTGGAATCTTGGATGGAACCCATCGCCTTAAGAGGCGGAGAACATTTGCACTTTAATTATAAACCAATTTTTTCTACCATCAAATTTTTATCATTTTTTCAATGTCATGTGAATATAATAGTAAGGTATGCAAAAAAGGAGGGTAATTCATGAACTTACATTTTGATAATTCAGCAAAGACTGTTTCAAAAGAGGAAAAAAATATTGTCAAAGAAGATATCGATGACCTAATCTTCAAGGATCAAGAATGGCATATAAGCCAAAGATAGTATTAATTATAATAATATTGTGCAGTTCAAACTCTTCGGCAAAGCCGAGGATTTGAATGCCTACAATATTCCTCTTTGAAGCATAGCAATATGCTTTTATTTTTTTGCATATTTAAAAATTTTATACTTATAGAAAAGTTTAATTATACATTATAAATTATATAAAGATAAAAGCCCCAGTCCTAATTTATATACTGAGGCTTTATTCTAAACAAAGAAGTCTAAGTTTATTTATATATGCTATTTTATAGCCCTTCTACTTAATTTTAATATTGCTTGAGCATTGCTTGTAGAACTTTAAAGTTCCTTTGTTGTCAACTGTTACAAAAAATCTAGCGCTCTCTCCTGAAAGGTTATTTGGCTTTAAAACCTCGACTTTTCCAAAGGCTCCGCCCTTATCTAAAGTTAAGTTTTGTATTTCATGTGAAATTTTAAGCTTTGCATTACTTGATTCTGATACTACATTACTATTAACGCACATGCACTTTGCAGTGACTGAATCTCTACTATAGCGAAACTTAAATTGAAATTTTACAATCCCCAAGAAGTTGTTATCCTTGTCATAAACATATTTTGATACATTATATGTTTTATATTTATAATCGCTGTCGTTATCTCCCTTATCCAATGCAGATGCATTAAAACAACAAATAGAAAATAACATTATGATTGCTAAAAATAATGATAGTTTCTTTTTCAATTTATATTCCCCCTAATAATTATTTATATTGGTAACTTAATTGTCCGTCCGGTGTACAAATAACATCAAAAAAGGCTGTATCTTTATAATCCCAATCATTTACTTTGCTCTCACGATTATATAATTTAAAAATTGCCGAAAACAAGCATTGATCCGGGTCATCGTTTAAATATTCTATGTGATCTACAAATTTCCAATTATCATTTTTTACACTTTTAGAGTATTCTATATCTTTGCGGCTGTTTATCCATACCTTTGTCTTGTCATATGAAAAATGTATATAAAGAGTTTGAGTTAATAAAAGAGAATGATCTTTTTCTAAATAATAATTTTCTTTTTCTACTACTGTCCTATGATATATAACTTTATTGGTCTTTTTATCATAGCTTTTAGTTTCACCCAATGCCTTGACATTTAGCTCATATAATATACCGTTCCATGCAACCAATCTGGTTTTTTCCTTAAGGTCATCCGCGCTACATACCGTTGAATCAGTATTCTTTGAGCAGCAACTAAATAAGCCTCCCTCCTTGGCAAAAGCAGCCGTAGTACCTAATTGAGCAATTACTAATACTGCCAAAAATGCAGCTATTATTTTTTTTACTTTCATTATTATACTCCTTTACTTAGTTACTTGATTATAGAATTTATACAAAACACCTGCAACGCATTTTTGTGCATTTGAAAGAGAATTTGACGCAATCTCTTCTTGAGGAACTAACTTATTGTATAATGCATAAAAATTGTTAGCGGAAATATTTGCGTGTTTTTTAGCTATTTGAGTTGTTGTGTTATTATTATAATAAACAAACTCATTTGGTTGCATTGTTGCCTTTGTTTTATCTTGTATTGATAAAACAAAAGTTTCAAACTTCACATGCAAACTCAAATATGATGCAACATCTATAATATCTTGGCTGTTAGTATGGACAGGAGTATTAATATCTTCTATAAAGTGAAGGGATCTTCCTAACTCCTCCAATGATTTGTCGATATTGCCCTTTTTATAATTAGTAAGTGCATTTTTGTAATGATCATTAAATTTAGTTAGTGCAGTCACCCTACCCTTTACAAAGTTTTTTTCCGTTATAGGATTATAATAATGCCATTTGAATATGCCATTGTTTTCATCAACGTCAGGCCTTTTGGAAAAGTATATAAGCTTAGAGTTTACATCTTGTGTGAAAAACTCATTACTCTCTTTTGGATAAACGTCTTTTAAAATACCTAAGCTAACATCCGTCACATATCCATGTGTGTCCGTTTCAAATGCATAGCATTGAGGAGAAATAGCAGCGACTGTTAAACAAATTGCTAAGAAACTTACCAATAATCTTTTACACTTGTTTTTTTTCATCTAAAAACACCTATCTTCCTTTATTATTTAAATAACGAGACTCATTGATAAATAAAAGACTTAACCTTGGAATACACGCCTACGAAGAAACACAAAAATATGCCACTAATAACATTACCGCACTCAATATCATAAATTTATCCCTCCCTTATATATTAGTCCAAATATCAAAATTTGTTTTTAGTCAGTTGAATTATTGTAATCGACCATAAAAATTAATACATTTGTTTGCTAAAATTATAAATTAAATTTTTATTAATTTAAGATTAACAAGTATTTAATGTTTTGTCAACATTTTTATTGTAAAATTCACATTTTTCACCATAAAAATTGTCAACATAAACAAGTGATAATCCAAATATATATTTGTATATAAAATAATTTTGGTGGTGTTATATGTGATAATAATTCTCAAAAAGAAGCAAATACTCCTTTCTATAACCTTTTGTTTGTCATTAGCTATTATTTTTGTGTTATATTCATTCTTATCCCCAAAAACTGTTACGGCATCTACAAAAGAAAATACTAATTGGGGATTAAGCTTTCAAGAAAAGGGGCTGCCCCCAAGCGGAAATGCAAGCATTGATTTTCTAAAACAATACGATGCTTATTTTGTTAATCCCTCAAATCAAAAGACAATTTATCTAACTTTTGATGCAGGATATGAAAACGGCTATACTCCACAAATACTCGAAGCCCTAAAAAAGCACAATGCGCAAGCAACCTTTTTTGTTGTAGGAAACTATATCAAAACAAGCCCGGATCTTGTAAATAAAATGCTTGAGGATGGTCATATAGTAGGTAACCATACAAATACCCACCCGGATATGTCCAAAATATCCGATATGGAAAGCTTTAAAAACGAAATGTGCACCTTAGAGGATCTATATAAGGAAGCGACCGGGAAAGACATTGAAAAATTCTACAGACCTCCACAAGGAAAATACTGTGAAAACAATTTAAAGCAAGCCCATGAACTTGGATATAAAACATTCTTTTGGAGCTTGGCTTATGTTGATTGGTATGTGGATAATCAACCATCCAAAAAAGAGGCCTTTGATAAACTCATCCCAAGGATACACCCCGGAGCTATCGTCCTTTTACACAGCACATCAAAAACCAATGCCGAAATTCTTGATGAGCTTTTAACTAAGTATGAAGAACTTGGCTATTCCTTTGGGTCATTAAGAGACTTTACTTAATAAAATCGAGCCTATTTAACCCATAAAACTTACATAATAATTAAAAATTAGGGGTGCAGCATATTAATACACCACCCCTAATTCTTCATTTAACCTCACTTTAATTGCTACTTATTAATTGTATATTAAAGACGACATATTTACTTTATACAAACAAAAGATTATAATAAAATTTAAAACTTACAATTTTATCATAAGAGGGTGAGTTTTGTTGCTAAAAGGAAAAAATTCCACTTTAAAGTCTCTAAACGACTTTTACATAAAGCATAATATAAATAAATATGTTAAAAATATAGGAATTGTTTTCTTGCTTTGCAGTTTGTTGCTAGTCTCCCTTCATTTCATAGGTTACTGCAAAGAGCAAAAAGCTATAAAAGAAGCCCATATGCAAGAAGTTTATAATACTATTAACACCAATACATTTTATGACGGTATTATAGTGTCGGGAATAAACCTTTCTGGTAAAACACCGGACCAAGCCAAAGAAATAATTCATTCAATAGAACCCACCATTCGAGCTGATATTGATATAGATGTAATCTATAACGGAGAAACCATCACCTCTCTTACAAATGATGATTTTGTTTTTACATATGATACTGATGAAGTTCTTGAAAAAGCATACAATGTCGCAAGAGACGGGACTGATGAAGAAAGATATAATAAAGTTATGTCCTTAAAAAACTCCCCTGAAGTTTTTGTCGTTTCGGCATATTTGAACTTTAATGAATTAGAAAAGGCTTGCAGCAAAGTTAATGATATTATTTACGTTAAGCCGCAAGATGCTCATTTTGTTAATATCGTAAATAAAAAGGCAAACTTTTCAGAAGGAGCGGACGGAATTGAGCTTAATTGGGCCCAATTTAAAGAAGATTTAATCGCCTCACTTAAATCACCCAAGAATGATAAACACATAAATGCACTTTCTCAACCACTTTTAAGAAATGTCTATTTAAAAGATATCGATACAAATGTTGAAGTTATATCCTCATTCTCTACCATTGCATACAATACACAAAATGCTAAAGATAATATGAAACTAGCATTAGACTCTATTAATGGAACGTCAGTGTTAAAAGGAGAAAGCTTTTCATTCAATGCCCTAACCGGAGACAGTAATGACCCTTCAAAAGGTTACAAACAAGCAGGAGCAATCTCAAATGGAAAACTTATAAACTCCTTTGGGGGCGGTATTTGCCAAGCAGCAACAACCATATATGGTGCAGCCCTAAGGGCTAACATGACAATTACTGAACGACATAACCATCAATGGCCCTCGACTTATGTATCAACAGGCCAGGATGCTACTATTAACTATCCCACATTAGACCTAAAATTTCAAAATGACACGGGGCATAATGTCTATATAAACTCATATATGGAAGGTTCAAAACTTATTTGCGAGTTTTATGGAACCAAACCCCAGGATTACGATTATATAGATGTTACCTCACAAAAAACCAAAACCATACCTATACCTAACGTACAATATATAAACGATCCTTCCATATCTGCAGGCACAAGTGTTAAGGAAATAAACGGTCAACCGGGAAGTTGTGCAGATGGCGAAAAAATATTCTACAAAAATTCCCAGGAAATAAAAAGGGAAGGTATCCCAAGTTCATATTACCCACCAATTGCACCCGTCATTAGAGTAAATACATAGAAAGTTAAATTACAAGGAGAACAAAAATGAAACTTAAAAAAAATGATATTATAGAAGTTAAAATACTTAAAACCCTTTTGCAAGGATTTGGTATGGGAACATATAATGATATAATTATATTCGTTCCCAACACTTGCGCCGATGACTATTTAAAGGTTAGAATTGTCAAAGTAAAATCAACATATTGCTATGGCATTATTGAAGAAATCATTGAACCCTCAAAACATAGAATCAATAAAAAATGTAAAATCTCCTCAAAGTGCGGGGGATGTGCATTTGACGGGGTTGACTACGACCATGAAGTATGTTCTAAACTATCAGGAGTAAATCAAAACCTTGAAAAAATAGGAAAAATTAATGCAGATGTAAATGCAGATGAAATCGTAAAATCGTGTGAGATATATGGATACCGCAACAAGGCTCAAATACCTGTGGGGCTTTCTGCAGAAGGAGAAATAGTGGCAGGCTTCTATGCAAAACACAGTCATAGAATTATTCCATATGAGGACTGTCCCCTTCAACCCAAACTATTTTGTACAACAAAAGATATAATAATAAACTGGATGAAAAAAAATAAAATTTCCCCATACAATGAGGAAACAAGAAAAGGTTTAATTAGACATATATATCTAAGATATGCTGAAGCTAACGACCAACTTATGGTTTGCATCGTCGCAACTCAACTTAATTTGCCTTTTGAATCTGAACTCCTGGACAACCTAAAGCAACAACTTGGTAATCTAAAAACCTTTCTAATAAACAAAAATGATAAGAATACCAATGTAATACTTGGAAACAAGAACCGTATTTTATATGGAGACGGTTATATAACTGATAAAATAGGTCAACTAAGTCTTAGAATCTCACCATTTTCCTTCTATCAAATTAACAGACCTCAAACTGAAAAGCTATATAGTATAGCAAAAGAGTTTGCAGAACTTACCGGGAATGAAACAGTGCTTGACCTTTATTGCGGAATAGGTTCCATAGGGTTATTTATGGCGGACGATGCCAAAAAAGTATTTGGAATAGAAATAGTGCCGCAAGCCGTAAAGGATGCCAAATATAATGCGGACATGAATAAAATAGATAATATAGAATTTTTGTGCCTTGACATTGTGAAATCTCATCAATATCTTGAAACCCACAATATAAATCCAGATATTGTAGTAGTGGATCCTCCAAGAAAGGGCTGTGGTGACCAACTTCTAAATACCATAGCAAAAATATCCCCCAAAAAAATTGTATATGTATCTTGTGATCCTGCCACATTGGCAAGAGATTTAAATACACTTCAATCCTTAGGTTATGATGCAAAAAGGGTACGTTGCGTTGATATGTTCCCGCGCACTGCACATGTTGAGACCGTTGTTTTGTTTTCAAAAATGTGAATATTAATTTATCTCAGCTGATCATCTGTGAACCTTATTGTCTTTCTGGCCTTGTTAATTTTATCTTGCCATCCCTGGCAGGTGTTTTTATAATATAAATAATAATTATTTTCACGGGTTCTCTTGCCAAACTCTCGTTTGTTCCAGAGAGCCTGTTTCTTTTTGCACTTTTCGCTGCTCAACTAATACCATTGACCTTTGTCAAGGAATATTCTACCTCATACTTTGTATTTGCGGAAGCAAAATCCCCAATCTCAGAATCAGTTCAGATAGTAGATTGCCACGAACTCCACGGTTCTCTTTTTGTCAGTATACTAAGATTTCAGTTGGGTGTCCTTATCCGACACATTACCCCATATCCTGCCGAAAAGGTTTAAGGTCAGTGATTTCTCATTATTACCATATTCCAATGACAGTTTCCCGGTAAATGCGTAGAAAAAGCACAGCATAAAATATAGAAATTAGCAGACAGGTTGTGTAATTTGCCTTGCGGAAATAGGGGCAAAAAGCAATGTCTACAAATACATTCGAGTTAGCCGCCGCGACACAAATGAGGATTGCCAGCTGATCTCAATGCTGAAGCTGCATATCACTGAGAAAAATATTTTTATGGATAATCAGTCTAGTAAGGACTTTGAGCGACTGCAATACAAAAAGCCGGTGAGAAAATTAAAAAATACGATCTACTGTATATCAAGAATATCGACCGTCTGCGGCGCAATTGCGCAGAGATCTACGAAAGAACCGAGTTATTGCAAATGAGTCTTTTCACAGAAATATGTACCTTTTTACAATAGATACTTTCACTGCAAAATACAGCCTTTTATCTTTTATATTGAAATAGTCGTGCTTTTGTGATAAAATTAATTGGTTATTTTTGTAATGATTATTTTAAGACGAAAGATGAGGAAATGATTTTGTTAGAAGAAAAAAAGAAAAGTATCTGTAAAATAATATTACCATATTTTATTACAGGTACTCTTACTACGATAACGCTTTTAATTATGCTTTATGCTCTAAAAATTTATCCTTTTGGTGATAAGACATACCTTTGGACAGATGCAGATCAGTATTTGGGCATAGAAAGTTTTTTT
>CAKSRC010000015.1 GCA_934486915.1 uncultured Eubacteriales bacterium | reverse complement strand
ACGGAGTGATTCTGCTTCCAATAATGTATGTTGGAATTAGAAAAATTATAGACGGTAAGAATATATTGCAGTATGTTATTGCATTGACTATTGCGTTAATATCCAACTTTTACATTGGATCTATGCTTTGCATAGGCTCATTTATCTTTTATATTGCGCAAATATTATTATCTGAAAGTAAATTCGAAGATAATATAAAAAGAACATTTGTAAAATATGCGTTTGCATCGTTGGTTGG
This sequence comes from uncultured Eubacteriales bacterium, assembly GCA_934486915.1. Taxonomy (GTDB): domain Bacteria; phylum Bacillota; class Clostridia; order Oscillospirales; family Acutalibacteraceae; genus CAKSJY01. Next base: position 31,605 of record CAKSRC010000015.1, on the reverse strand, counting down.
AGTAGGAATAAGCGCATTTTTGTTGATCCCAACCTATCTCGGATTACCTTCTGAAAGAAGCTTGGCTCTCATTGATATGTTTAAAGGTATGAGCCTCAATACACAACCAGCTGAAATATTATCAGGATTATTTACAGGACAAATCAATTCGTTAAACGGCAACTCACCTTTAATTTATGTTAGCATATTTGTTGTGGCCTTGGATATTCTATTTTTTGTAAGTAATAAAATCCCTTTTAAAAAGAAGGTTATTTTTTCAGTTCTAATCTTAATTTTCTTTATTAGTTTTGAAAATAGTTTTATAAATCAAATCTGGCACGGTTTGAGTAATAACGCCTGGTTTAATTATAGATATTCATTCATGTTGAGCTTTGTTCTTCTCCTTATTGCGTGTGAAACATGCGAAGTGCTAAGGCAAGGCATGCCTTCAAAGGAAGAAATACTTAAGTCAGTATTGATATTAGGCATTATTTTGGCATTTGTTGTCCAAAATGCCACTAACAAAATAAATATCAAGGGAATTTCTTTGGATATTCTTTTGGTTATAATAGCTTTGACAGTATTATTTTTAAAAAATCTATATATAGAGAATGCGCGAAAAAGAAAAGTTTCAGCAATAGTTTTGTTGTGCAGTGTTGTGATTTCCTTAGCATGTAATGGATACCTTTATCTAAAAGGTACTGGGATGCAGTCGAGAAAAGCATACGAAGATACTAAATTGATGATGCAAAATGCTAAAGAGGTAATAAATGATGATTCCTTCTATCGCATGGATAAAATCTTTACTAGTGGACGATGTGATGGCAACTTATTTAATTATAGAGGTGTAACAAATTTTACTTCTACCGAGAATACAAAAAATCTAAAATTTTTAAAGAGGTTAGGTGCTAAGCATGATTGGATGTGGGCAAAATATACTACAAATATCCCAATGGCAACAGAATCGTTGTTAGGTTTGAAGTACATCTTAACTAATATAATTAATGCAAAGCCGTATGAGGCAATAGGAGAATACGGTAATACTGTATATTTTAAAAACCAATATGCCTTACCGGTTTTATTCCCCGTTAATAACTTAGAAAATTATGATTTGGATGAATTAAATGATTTCAATTTACTAAATAAAATTTGGAAATCAATAAGTGGTTTAGAGGACAATGCATTTAACCCTTGCACCATTGTTAACAACTCTTACGAAGGAAAAAATCTCCTAAATGTCACTGTAGAAAATGCAGGCTCTGTATATTTGTCAATTCCATCATCTTGGTCAGACACCTCAATAAAAGTGACAGGACCCGGAGCGGAAAAGAAACTTGATTACGAGCCCATCTCCAAAATATATTATATTGGAGAATTTGAAAAAGGAGATTCCTTAGAAATTTCCATTACAACGGAAGACAAAAATTATGACCTTAATAGTATTACTTGTTATACAGAAAATAAAAATGTAATATATGAAAATTCCCAGTTAGTGAATGAACAGGCTATTTCAATAGAGGAAGTGAGCAGTTCTCATTTAATAATGACATATTCCGGCGAGAAGAGCAATATTGCAACGACGATACCATATGATGAAGGATGGAAGGTTTACGATAACGGAAAAGTAGTAGCAATAGAAAAAAATTGGAATAACTTTTTGGCCTTCCAATTAGATGACGTAAGAGACCACAATATAGAATTAATCTATAGACCAATTGGATTTGACATAGGATGCAAAATAACATGTTTCTCTATTGTGCTATTAATCTCATTTGAGATTTTAAACTCCAAAGCCATAAGAAATCGTTTAAAAGAAAAGCAAAAATAGTGAGCAAAGCAAAGACGATCAACCGTAAAAAGTTGGTCGTCTTCGTTTTACCCATTATCCAGGAAAACTGCTGCATACCGGCGGACAAAATGGTGTGCAGCAGCCTTTTCAGTGCAGTGGATGGCAGAACTCCGGCGCAAATTGTGAATGTATTCTTCATGGAAATAGAAAAACGCTACGATTTTCACCTACATTTTCTGTACTTGTCACTTCACATGAGCAAGGGTATTTCCCACATTTATGAGTGCTATGTTTTTGACTGCGATGAAGGTTATAGATACCTGAAATCCCAGCATAAAAAGTCATTGGTACTGCTTGAAATTGAACCGCCGTATTCGACAAAATCGTTCAGCAAGCGTAATAATTGCAAAATGACATTTGACAAAGCCGCACGTGACATTTTTCCGGATATTTGTTGATAATATCCACAAGGCCCTGATTTACTTTGAGAAGTTATATGGTATAATGAATTAGGAAGAACAACGGCAGCTGATGGTAGCGCTAGTGAAGGAAATACTGATCTATGAGCAACAGCATCCAAATAGTCAGCGGCTGAAATCTATCAAGTTCAACACTCCAATTATTTATAAATAGGATGAATTGAGCCTGTATACTGATAAGCATATCAATACGGTTATTCTTTTTTAAAAAATATGATTAAAATTACTTATAATAAAGGAGAAACAAATAATGGAATTCAAATATGATACACAACTATTAATAGACGGAATCGATCTAAATGAGGATGAAATACGTAAATATTTTATGGATAATTTTAAAGGGGATTGCTTACTCGTCGTAGGCGGTGGAGATCTCATTAAAATACACTTTCACACAAACGAACCTTGGGAAATACTTAAGTATTGCTCCTCACTTGGAGAAATATACGATATAATAGTAGAAGATATGTCTAGGCAATCAAGAGGATTAAAGGGTTAAATACCCTCTTTACTCTATTTAGCCCACTTTAAAATTATAAATATGAAATGAGTTAGTGGTAACATTGAAAAAGATAAAAATCACCGTTATGAGAGTGGCGTGTTATAAAGATCTAATAGAAAAATACGAAAATCCAATTTCACACGCTTGTGATATGAACGAAGGACAAGTCTTTATCGCCAATGGTTGGCAAAAACCAAAAAATTTCTGCGAAAGTGCTTGGGAAAGCATCTCCCCTTTTGTTATGGCACTCGCACATGGCGGCGAGGATTTCTATAACGGCTGGATGAAAAACAAAAAGTCTGCCATGATTTCCTGCAATGACGGGTTTAGGCCGGTTAGCTTTTTACTCGAAACAATGAGTGAAGACTGCAATTAGTTAATTTTTATCATATATAAAACATAAAGGAAAGTGTAACTTTGGAATTTATAACTGAAAGGTTGATACTTCGTCCATGGAAAGAATCTGATACTCCAAGCCTATATAAATATGCAAAAGATCCTAAAGTAGGCCCAATTGCCGGATGGCCCGTTCATACAGATGTAGACAACAGCCTTGAAATAATTAAAAATGTCCTATCTGCCTCTGAAACATATGCAGTATGTCTAAACGAAAACAATACTGCCATTGGAAGCATTGCTCTAAAACTCAACGGTGTGACGGATATGACAAACAAAGATGATGAATGTGAGCTTGGCTATTGGATTGGTAGACCATTTTGGGGTAATGGTTTTATCCCTGAAGCTGCAAAGATGATAATTTCCCATGGATTTCAAGACTTAAATATGAATATAATTTGGTGCGGTTACTATGACGGAAATGTAAAGTCAAAAAGGGTTCAAGAAAAGCTTGGATTTACTTATCATCATACGGCCAAAAACCTTAAAATCCCTTTGTTGGGAGAAACTCGAACAGGCCATGTCAATTACTTAACAAAAAAACAGTGGAAATCAACGCATATAGCAAAATCATCCCCATATCCGCCGTTATTTTCCGGTGATAAATCAAACAGTTAATTAGGCCTTAGGGCTTGATTATATAAATTTAATTTTAAGGAGACTGCTGTTTGAACAAAAACAACATCTTGGAGATTGTAGCGTAGCCGGGAGGTTTGCGTAAATACATTCTCACACAAACCTCCCAGTATTGCAGTCAACAATCATCAGGAGGAAAAATTAATGAATAAAAATGACTACAACATCCGTTTAGAAAAAAAGGAAGAACATCGAGAAGTAGAAAATCTTGTAAGAGAGGCATTTTGGAACGTCTATCGTCCGGGCTGCTTGGAACATTACGTATTAAATCAATTAAGAAATGACCCTGCATTCGTCCCGGAACTTGACTTTGTCATGGAGAAAGACGGCCAATTAATAGGTCAAAACGTCTTTGTAAGAGCCGACATCAAAGCCGATGACGGCAGGATCATCCCCATCATGACAATGGGTCCTATATGCATTGATCCTAATTTCAAAAGGCAGGGATATGGCAAAATTTTGCTTGATTATTCCTTAAAAAAAGCTGCAGAATTTGGGTGCGGAGCCGTATGTATTGAGGGAAATATCGATTTTTACGGAAAAAGCGGTTTCACTCTTGCAAGTGAATACAATATACGCTACCATGGATTACCCGAAGGTGCAGACTCATCGTTCTTTTTGTGCAAAGAGCTTATTAACGGATACCTTGACGGACTAGTTGGAGAATATTCAACACCTAATGGGTATTTTGTTGAAAACTCCAAGGTCGATGAGTTTGATAAAAGTTTCCCTTTCAAGAAAAAGTTGAAACTTCCCGGCCAACTTTTTTAAACGAGACAACAATTAAAAAGCAAAGATAAGCACAAAGGACATTAATTGTACTTATCAAAAAGTATGCCCGCCACATGATAAACTCTAAGTGGCGGGCAATCTTTGATTTATTAATCAACCTAAAATATTTTCACACGGTATTTGCCAATGACCCAAAAAATTGTTATTATTAAATAAAAAGCAAAAGATCTGCAATAATCTCTTATAAGGAAAGGATTCCTATGAAAAAAAATTATCAAATAATACTTGATCAAGAACTAGAAAAAATCTCGTCATTAGAAAACCGTCCAAGCTTACTTTTGCATAGTTGCTGCGCCCCATGCTCAAGCTATGTACTTGAATATCTTTCAAAATACTTTAATATAACTGTTTTTTATTATAACCCCAATATTTTTCCAAAGGAAGAGTTTATAAAACGCGCAAAGGAACAAGAACACTTAATATCTCAAATGGGCCTCGACATCGCTATTGAAATAGGCGATTTTGAAGACTCTATTTTTTACGAAACAGTTAAAGGTTTAGAAAATGCACGTGAAGGCGGACAAAGATGCATAAAATGCTTTGAACTTCGCCTTTCAAAAGCTGCAGAATTTGCAAAGGAAAACAATTTCGATTACTTTGCGACTACTCTTACCGTAAGTCCACATAAAAATGCAGACCTCCTAAACCAAATAGGTCAAGATTTGTCACAAAAATACGGTGTCAAATATCTTTTTTCTGACTTTAAAAAACGTGAAGGATACAAACGTTCAATTGAACTTTCCAAAATATATGATTTATATCGTCAAAATTACTGCGGATGCAAGTTTTCAATGTCGCACTTAAATTAATATATCATATTATACCATCAAAAATTTTATAATTAAATATATTCTGTTTAGTTGTAAATACTTTACTTTAGCGCGCTAATGTGTTATCATGTTAATATAATAAATTATTAGGAGGTTAATCTTTGAAAAAGTTAGCTTATATATTAATAAGTATTACCTTGGCAATGTCACTTTTAGCAGGCTGTACAAATAACGATTCTTTAGAAGATTTATCTTTTGAAAAAGTCCAATCAAACGGTGTTTTAGTCGTAGGGATCGATGATTCCTTCCCGCCTATGGGATACATGGATACTCAAACGGGTTATACGGTAGGTTTCGACGTTGACTTAGCTCTAGAAGTTTCCAAACGTCTTGGACTTGAAGTTAAATTTCAGCCAATTAAGTGGCAAACAAAGGAGCTTGAGTTAGCAGCCGGTAATATCGACTGCATTTGGAATGGATTGAGCAAAACTCAAGCCTTAGATCAAGCACTTAATTTAAGCAAACCCTATATGAGAAACAATCAATGTATTCTTATAAAAAAAGATTCCCCCCTTAATACAATAAACGATTTAAAAGGAACCGTATTTTGTGTGCAAACTGAGTCTTCTGCCGAACATGCTCTTAACAAAAACGAAGACTTTAAAAACAGTTTAAAAACCATAGTCACAACTGATACCTACACAAAGGCTATTTTTGAATTAAATAACTCCACTGTCGATGCTGTCGGCATAGATGAAGTCATTGCAAGATTTTATATGTCCAAAGATCCTAATGCCTATAGATTACTTAGCGATGGGAATGGAAAAATCGCATCCTTGGCGCAAGAAGATTACGTCATAGGATTTAGAAAAAATGATGAAAAACTTAAACTCAAAATCGAAGAAACTCTAAAATCCATGTCAAATGACAATACTGTTTCTACAATTTCAAGCAAATGGTTCTCAAGTGATATAACTTGTATTAACGAGTGGTAAATCTGTTTTTTTAATTATTACATAAGGGATTGATATATATATGAATTTTAAACTTCTTATTCCTCAAATGCTTTTAGCAAGTCTTACGACACTGCAAATTTTTTTCCTAACGCTTATATTCTCGCTTCCATTAGGGCTTGTTATCAGCTTTGGGAGAATGTCTAAATACAAAATTATAAGTGTGCCCACAAATATTTATATATTGGTTATGAGAGGTACCCCATTAATGCTCCAGCTTATGTTTGTATTTTATGGGCTAAAACCTCTTTTCGGCATACAATTGCCAAGATTTTCTTCTGCTATAATAGCATTTTCTTTAAATTATGCCGCATACTTTGCAGAAATATATAGGGGCGGCATACAATCAGTCCCTAAAGGTCAATATGAGGCGTGCAAAGTCCTAGGCTTCACCAAAAGCCAAACCTTCTTTAGAATTATCCTCCCGCAGGTCATAAAAAACATCATGCCTGCCATGGGAAATGAATTTATAACCCTAGTCAAGGATACTTCCTTAGCTCAAACTATAGTTGTTATCGAAATTATGAGAGTAACTGAAAAATTTGCAAGCGCATATGTAAGCGCAGTGCCTTTTGCAGTTGCGGCTATATTTTATTTAATCATGAACAGCATACTAACAAAAATATTTTCTTCTATTGAAAATAAACTCTCTTACTATAACTAAGAAACAAATAGGTGATTTAATATGAAAATGCTTGAAGCTAAGAATATTTATAAAAATTTTTCAAATGTGAAGGTCCTAGATGACATATCATTTGAAGTTAATAAAGGCGAAGTGCTTACTATAATCGGCCCATCAGGATCTGGAAAAAGCACCCTATTAAGGTGCATTACCCAGCTTGAAGAGATAGATTCCGGAGAAATAAGAATTTGCAACAAAACCTTAGTTGAAAATAATAAAGAAAATAAAGCTATATATGCAAGCAAAGATGAAAGGACAAAAATTGCACTACATATCGGCCTTGTTTTTCAAAACTTTAACTTGTTTCCCCACTTGTCTGTTATAGAAAATGTTATGGAAGCGCCCATAAGAGTACTTGGTAAAAGTAAAGAAGAAGCCAAAAGCGATGCAATAGCACTTTTAAAAAAAATGAGCCTTGAAAATAGAATGGACGCCTACCCTTGCAACCTATCAGGCGGTCAACAGCAAAGAGTCTCAATAGCGAGAGCCTTAGCAATGAAACCTGATATCCTATTCTTTGACGAACCAACCTCCGCATTAGACCCCGAGCTTACAGCTGAAATACTAAAGGTAATAAAAAGTCTAGCAGCGGACCATATGACAATGGTTATTGTAACACATGAAATGAAATTCGCTTACAATGTTTCCGATAAAATTATTTTTATGGATAAAGGCAAAATTATAGAAAGCGGCACATCCAAAGAAGTATTTGATAATACCGAAAATGAACGAACAAAAAAATTCTTAAGCCGTTTAAATAACGTGGAATAAGAGTACTTCTTACTGAAAAAGGCAGTGTAAAATTACGCTGCCTTTTTTGGTTTATTGGCAATTATAAAATTCCTATTAAAAAGTGCCCACAAAGACAAATATATAAATACTGACAAACCCACCTCAATTATTAACTTAACTTGATAAGATAGTCCAAATTGACTTGAATTTATCAACAAATAAGACACAAAACACGAAACAAAAGCTAAAAATATCGGCTTTATAAGCCAAGAGAATATATTAAACTTAACATTTGCAACCTTAATTAGTCTTGATATAGAAAGCGTGGAATTTAATATAGTGCTAAAAAACATTATTGCTATAAGGGCATATATCCCAAACTTAGGCAAAAATATGTATGTAAGTACCACCCTTATTATTGCATCTATTATATTATAAATAAGATAAGATGACTGTTGATTTAACCCTTTAAGCATGCCGTCTACCACATGATCAAGGTACATAAGAGGCACAAGTGGTGCTATCACTCCTATATAAATCCCAGTTTCGAGATTTTTGTATATAGCTAAACCAAAATCCTTTGAAAAGAAAACAAACACAAACGAAACTATAATCGAAAAGGTATTTGTCAACATAAAAATTTTTGAAACCACGTGAGTAATATTCTTTTTGTGGTTTATTGCACCGGCTTCCGATAACTCCGGAACCAACAATGCTGAAAGGGAACATAAAATCACAGTTGGAAAAGTAATAATAGGCATAACCATACCCATAATAAGCCCATATATCGAAAGACTTCTATTGGCGCTGTTTCCCATCTTTTTAAATCCGCCGGGAATTAATACGTTTTCAATAGTTGAAAGACCAAATCGCACAATCCCGCTTAATGTAATAGGGATTGCAATCTCCCCTATATTTTTTAATGAGCTCTTTAGATACACTCTTTCATTGGAACTTTTCTTATTTTCTAATTTATATAACACAAATGAATAAATGCTTGAAATTATTTCGGCTATAGTCGTACCTATAACTATCGATAAACACGCATATTCAAGTCCCTTAGGAGCTAAACTCCCAACAATAGATGCAAAAACCAATATCTCTATAATTTGTTCTAAAAGCTGTTCACTCGCGGTTTTTAATGCCTCTCTAAATGCATAAAAATACCCCCTAAAACATGCGGATATAGACATAAACGGTAAACTTATCGACAATGCTTTCAATGAGAGTGTCGTCCTCGAATCATGAAGAATCGAGCTCCCTATAAAGCCTGCGTAGATAAACATAATAAGGCCTACTATAACGCTTATAATAATGCTTATAGCCATACATAAATATAAATATATTTTTGATTTTTTATATTCCTTTTTCACTGCAGATTCTGCAATGAGCCTCGTCACCGCAACACTTATCCCTGAAACCGAGAAGTTGGCACAAAAAACATAAAAAACTCCTATAAGCTGAAATAACCCCATACCCTCGGCGCCGATTTTATTTGACATATAAACCCTAAATCCTATACCTATTATCCTAGCAATAAGGGATGTTGCCGTAAGAAAAATTGTATTGAATATAAAAAGCTTTTTCCTCATCTTTTCACCACATTCTAAAAATTATATTAGACGGTTATATATATGAGGTTGTCTTTATCTATATTCTTTTTATATTTAAATTAAGATTGAAAAAAGTTTCCTTTTAGAATAAAATATAAATATTAATCTTGAAAGGAAGAATATTTTGCGAAAATTAGTATCCTTAACACGTTCAGCTGTGCAAAAATACAATATGATAGAAGAAAATGATAAAATTGCCATTGGTATATCCGGAGGTAAGGATTCCCTTGCGTTATTATGTGCATTGGCCGAACTCAAAAAGTTTTACCCTAAAAATTTTGAATTGATAGCCATTACTGCTGACCCCTGTTTTAACTCTATAGAAGCAGATTACTCTAAAATTGAGGAATTATGTCGACGTCTTAATGTCCCATATTATATAAAAAGGACTCAACTTGGAGAAATAATCTTTGATATTAGAAAAGAAAAAAATCCTTGCAGTCTTTGCGCTAAAATGAGAAGGGGCATACTCCACTCTATGGTTTTAGAACATGGGTGCAACAAGCTTGCTTTAGGCCACCACTTTGATGATGCCGTAGAGACTTTCTTTATGAACCTTTTCAATTGTGGCACATTATCATGTTTTTCCCCTATTACATATCTTTCAAGGAGAGATATTCATTTAATAAGACCTTTTATATACGTAACTGAAAATGAAATCAAGAGTTTTTCCACAAGATATAACTTACCCGTTGAAAAAAGCGTTTGTCCCGCAGACGGCGTGACTGAACGTCAAAATACAAAAATGCTAATACATGACCTTGAGAAACAATACCCCCATTTAAGAAAAAAAGTCCTAGGGGCTATGGAACGAGCTCACCTTTCATCATGGTTCTAACTAAAAAAGCACTCGACTTGCAGCCGAGTGCTTTTTTTAATTAGATAAGCTCTCTGCTTTGCCTGCAAAGAGCAGAGCATGCGACAGAGTGCAAACAGTGCAAAGGGAATGTTAGCTATTCATGGTTTCAGTGGAGGGTTATATGTCCACCACTGAAATCTTGGATGTGCCCCGCCGTTTAAAACGGCGGGGCACACCTACACTTTGATTATAAATATATACTTATTTAATATCAATATTTTTATCAAGAGGGATGGTACATATATAAGATTGCCCTGGAATCATGATTAAATCCTGGCCATCTGATGTTTTGTATCTAATAGGCTCAGTCTCGCTTGTTTTCGACCATTTTATATCTATAGATTTACCCATGCTTATATATTTGCCGTCACCAGAGTGTCCCACAAGGTCCATTCCCATATGGCCTTCATCATCGATTTGATAATAATTCACGCTAAGTATAATTACATTCTTTCTAGAATTTTGTACTCCTGCATTAGCATCCATTTGAGGTGTGCCGAATTGGTATACAAGATACTCTTTTTCATCCTCATCATATAAAAAATTAGTATTTTTATAATTTGAAAAAGTAGCAGTAATATTTTTAGCATCTACTCCTTCTAAAACTTGAGATTTATCGTCTGAAAATTCCTGCTTAAAGGTATAGCTCGACTTCGTTTTAGTCCTTGTTGCATCATTTAATACCCCATCCATAAGTTTTTGACCTGAGGTAAGAGCACTATGTTCAGTGCCTAAATTATCCATTCTTTGTTGATCGCGCCACATCATGTCAGTATGGGTACCTAAATCAAATGAATCAATGCTTGTGTTTTCAAGCATTTGCTGCGCTTGACTACTTCCTCCTATGTGAAAAAATATAGCATCTAAGCCTTGAGCTAGGTTTATGAAATCCGGCCTTGCGCTCCTTATGCTTCCAATTTGGGTAACCTCTTTAGGAGTTTGAAAAACAGCTAATATTCTTGTAATTCCACCCTCGACCAAACACTCATACATAACGTCCGCCTGCGAAACTCCCAAAAGGGGCTGAGCTAAATCGATATTGTTTATCATTATTGCATACGGTCTGTTTTTTACATATTCCACATCCATATCAAGCCCCGTAAGAGGATTTTTATACTTTGATTCAGTACTTGATTTCGTCTTCTTTTCACCTTGTAATGAACTATTAACACCTACTTGAGGCACTTCTACATACTTATCATAGCAAAAATATACAACACCCGACATTAACGCTAAAACCAATACAACAACCAATATTATAACTGTTTTTTTATTATTACTCCTGGATTTCTTTTTAGCATACCTTTTGGCCATCAACAATCCTCCATATTCTTCAATATCTAAATTATTCAAATATCCACTAAATATAAGTACTATTCTTTAGCTATAATCTCATTTTTGTTTTTATATATACTATTTGCAGATACATAGCCTCTAACCATAGATAAGGGATAAATATTACTGCTTCTACCAATAATTGAACCGGGGTTTAATACTGAGTTGCACCCTACTTCCACATTGTCCCCTAAAATAGCCCCAAATTTTTTAAGGCCTGTTTCGACCTTATCCCTAAAATATGAAACTGCAACCAAAGTCTTGTCAGACTTGACGTTGGATGTAATAGATCCCGCTCCCATATGAGCCTTGTATCCCAATATGGAATCTCCCACATAGTTATAGTGAGGAACCTGCACATTATCAAACAAAATAACATTTTTAAGCTCCGTCGAATTTCCTACCACGGCATTTTCCCCTACTATAGCATTTCCTCTTATAAATGCACAATGCCTTACTTCTGCATTTTTGCAAATTATAGCCGGACCATTTATCATTGCGGTGGGTGCTATCTTGGCACTTTTTGATATCCAAACATTATTATTTAGCTTAGTGTACTCTTCTTCATCGAGACTTTCCCCTATTTTTAATATAAAGTCCCCTATATGCTGCAAGACCTCCCATGGATAGGTCTTATCACTAAAGAGTTCCTTCGCAATCGTCTTTTCCAAATTCAATAAGTTCTTAATATATATTTTTTCCATGTAATGCCTCCTATTTTTCCATTTATTTATAATTATATTTTTTATCGTTAAATAAGTCAACAAACTATGTTATACGACAAATATCCAACACCCTAAAATCCTAAGGAAGTGCTATATTTGCAAGCAAAAGTTTTTAATGGTAAAATAAAAATATAATTTTAGTTATTACAAAGCAATACCATTTGCTTTTTGGAGGAAATATAAGATGGAAAACAAACGAATAGTAGTTAAAGTTGGTACATCCAGTTTAACTTACGATAATGGTAAACTCAACCTTAAAAGAGTGGAACGTCTTTGCAAAGTTTTAAGTTGTATTCAAAATTCAGGAAGAGAGGTTATACTTGTAAGTTCCGGCGCTATCGGCGTTGGTATGGGTATGCTTAACCTAAAAGAAAGACCCGAAAGTACAAAAGAGCGTCAGGCCTTAGCGGCAATTGGACAATGTGAGCTGATATCCACATACTTAAAATTCTTTTCTGAATATAATCACCACATCTCTCAAGTATTGTTGACAAGAGATGTAGTTGATATAAAACACTCAAAAGAGCACGTAATCGACACCTTTGACACCTTGATAAAAATGGGCATTATACCTATAGTAAACGAAAATGATACTGTCGCTACTGATGAGCTTGATGGCTCCAATTTTGGTGATAATGATAACCTTTCGGCTATAGTTGCAAAGATTGTACAAGCTGACCTTCTTATAATATTGACAGACTTTGACGGTCTATACCAAGAAGATCCAAGAGTAAACCCTAATGCTTTACAAATAAAAGAGGTTAAAGTTATAGATGATCATGTTAAAAACCTCGCAAAGGCTACGGGCTCAAATCGAGGAACGGGTGGAATGAGAAGCAAAATTTCCGCAGCTGAACTTGCTACCAATGCAGGCATTAACTGCTGCGTTATGAGTGGAAATGACCCCAATATGATATACAAAGTATTTGAAGGCCCTATGCCGGGCACATTATTTATCGCAGACAAATAAAAAGGAGCACGATGTCATGGAACAAATGGGAATAAACGCAAAAAAAGCTGCTAAGGTTTTATCCATAGAGGGTAAAAGAAAAAATGACGCACTTATAAATATTGCAGAAGACCTTATAAAAAGGCAAGATGAAATACTAAAAGCTAATCAAGTCGACATTGAAAACGGTAAAAATGCCGGCCTAACTGCATCTCTTTTGGATAGATTACGCCTTTCAAAAGAAAGAATCGAAGATATCTCCAAAGGGATTATCAAGGTATCTGCTATGCAAGACCCTATTGGTAAAGTTTTAGATGGATGTAAGACAGAAAACGACCTTTATATCAAGAAAGTTAGAGTACCATTAGGTGTAATAGGTATTATCTATGAAGCGCGCCCAAATGTTACAGCCGATGCTGCGGCATTATGTTTAAAAGCGGGTAACGCAGTAATCCTAAGAGGCGGAAAAGAAGCTATCAATTCTAATAAGGCTATAGTCAAAATCATGAGAGACTCCCTTGAAAGAGCTGGCTTACCTAAGGATTCAATACAACTCATAGAAGATACCACAAGAGAATCATCCAAAAAGCTTATGACAATGAACAAATACCTTGATGTATTGATTCCAAGAGGAGGAGCAGGACTTATAAAATCTGTCGTCGAAAACGCAACTGTACCTGTCATAGAAACGGGTGTCGGTAATTGCCACATATATGTCGACGAATTTGCAAATATAGATATGGCTGTAAATATTATCAATAACGCTAAAACGTCACGTCCATCAGTATGTAACGCCGTAGAAACCGTACTTGTGCATAAAAACATAGCAAAAGAGCTTCTCCCTAAAATGAAAGCCAAGCTTGATGAGAAAAATGTAGAGCTTAGAGGCTGCGAAAAATCCATCGAAATCCTTGGTAATGAAGTTATCAAAGCAACTGAAAATGATTACAAATACGAATTTTTGGATTATATATTAGCTTTAAAAGTAGTCGACAACTTCGACCAAGCAATAGAACATATAGAAAAATATTCAACTCATCATAGTGAAGCTATTATTACTGATAACTATGAAAACGCAACAAAGTTTACTAACACAATAGATGCCGCTGCCGTGTATGTTAACGCTTCTACCAGATTTACTGACGGAGGTCAGTTTGGTCTTGGAGCAGAGATAGGAATATCTACTCAAAAACTCCACGCAAGAGGACCTATGGGTATAAACGAACTTACCTCTATGAAGTTTATAATAAACGGAAATGGCCAAATTAGATAAGGAGATACCCCATGAATAAGTCTGAAAGCCGCAAAGAAAATTTTGAAATCGATTCTTATTGTGTTGACTACCGCAATAAAGAAGATATAAGTTCTTTTAACTCTTCTTCAAAAGCAGTAAAAAGCAAAGATTCTCTTTCAGCGCCTAAGAATAACGAAAAAAGCACCGAGGATCTTTTTTTAGACGATTTCAAAGATAACAGCCAAGACCAAGATAGAATTCCTAAACAAGATAATTTTAATGATTATTCTTTTGAAAATAGGGAAGATAACGCCCCTACTAAATATAAACATATAAGCAATAAAAAGCCTAAAGCTTTTAAGGCTGTAATATTAAGTTTGGCGGCAATTGCTATGGTTGCGGTTTTTGTAGGCCTATTCGATAAAACAAGTCTTTTTAAAAACAACAGTGACGTAAATTACGATATGTTTATACTGCCGCTGGTAATGCAAGACCCCCAACCGTTTGATGATGTAAATAATCTAGATAGTCAAGTAGCCTTAGAAGCTTCTATATGGAGTACTATATTGTCAAAACCTATGGACTATTACAATAATTTCGACCAAAACGGACGTACCGTGATTCCATTTAGCGATATAGACAACTCCTCTAAGGAACTGTTTGGTTCAAATTATCAACTTAAAATAGATGACATAAAAGGTGGTTCATTCTTTGAAATAGACCCTAACAATAAAGAGTTTCATATAAGTCCAAAGGGAAACGGTGACTGCTTTATACCAAATACTGAGTCTCAAGAAATAGGCTCTGACGAAATCAACCTCACAGTCGCATATCTTGAACCAGCGGACCCATATGAGGGGTCAGTAGATAACCAAACTCCAAGCAAAAAAATGAGATACACCTTAAAAAAAGATGTATCCACAAAGAAATATTACATATCATCCGTATCTAACCTTTAATCTACATCATTAAATATAAAAGGGCTAATATTAAACCCGCATCAGCCTCTTCGCCTACAAGGATTAAAATTAAAATCAATATTAAATTTTGATCCTTGTTTTTCATTATATTGCCCATTAGGTCAAGTGGAGGCTGACTTTTGGTGTTTTTAACCTTATAACTTTTTTTATGTAGATTATCCCGTTCGTGATTTAACTTTGGCTCGCTTTGCATATTATAGCGAGCCTCTTTTAAAGGTTCTTTTGGTCTTGGTTTCTCAGTTTGACGGACATTCTTATTCTTAGGTTGCGACTGTTTGACCTCTTTATTTGTATTCTCAATATTGACCTTGGCCCTTGACTGCATCTCCCTTACTCTTCGTATAGCTTCCTGCTGCAATCTTTGCATATCGTCTTGGTTATCATAATTTACGCTCATAATTCACCTCAAAGTATGCCTTGACTCTTAAGTATAGGTAAAAACTTCATCATTTGCATTATCTTAATTGCCTCATCCACCTTCTTTTGCCGCTCTGCCCCCAAAAGCGGGCGCAGAGCTCTTAAGAGGTTTGTATTGGCATCGTCTTGCCTGACAGATGATAAAAGAGGCATTATTTTCATAATCATACCCATTGTTTCATCTGAAAACATTGGATTATCTTCATGAGGTTCTGGTTTTTGTGGTTTGCTTTTATGTGTTTCTTCCTCTTCATTTTGCATACCAAGCATGGACGATAGGCCCTTTATTTGCTCCATCATTTGAGGATCGGATAAAATTTCATTTAACTTGTTGGATAAATCGGCCATTATTTATTGTCTCCCAATAACTTCTTAATTAGCGCTTGAGCTTTTGGAGAAGCTAGAATTTTTTCAGTTGCTGCTTTGTCTGCTAAGACACTTTGAATCTTTTGAGCATCCTTAGGATCCATCTTATTAAAAAGATTTGAAAAGTCCTTATTTTGAGCAGCCTTCTTAACTTCCTCGTTGCTGCTTCCTAATTTTTGAGAAACGGAATTCAATAAATTATTTATATCATTATCTTTGTTGACTGACATAATATCACCACCTTTTTATATAATATGAAATGTGCATTTAAAGTATGAGAAAGTTTATAAGCGATACGGTATTATATTCTAAAAATCATATATTTGTGAAAATATAAGGAGATTTATATGAAACTATTAATATTATCAGACACTCATGGCAATACTAAAAATTTATTTGATGTAATAAAAAAAGAAAACGACGCTTCCTTAATAATTCATCTTGGTGACGGCGAAAAGGATGTATTAAAGGCTAAAAAGGAATTCCCCAAAAAAGAATTTATAGGAGTAAAAGGTAACTGCGACTTAGGCTCAAAACTCCCGTTAATCTGCGAATATCAAGTTGAAAATAAAAAGATTCTTATGACCCACGGTCATATTTTTAATGTAAAAAATGAAATTTTCCCAATATATCTAGAGGCAAAGGAAAAACAAATAGATATCCTTCTTTTTGGTCATACCCATTATCCAATAACCACAAATGAAAATGGAATTTATATAATGAATCCCGGCAGCCTTAACAATCGCACCCCATCATACGGAATAATCAATATAGATGATGGAAAAATAGATATGGAAATTATAAAACTTTAAATAAATGGAAGAAATTTACCGAAATATCCAGATAATCAAAGTAAATAATATTTATTTATAATTTGCTATCAAAAAAGCTTTAAATTTGTTGATTGATTACTAAGCTTAAATGTACTATAATAAAAAATAGTTTAGCTATGAAAGGATGAACTTTATGATAAAAAATCACACTTCCCTACATTCGGAGCCTTTAACTCAAAATCCGACTGTACTAAATTGGATATCTGAAATGAAAAGCCTCGTAAATCCAAAGGAAATCGTTTGGATAGATGGTTCTGAAGAACAATTAGAACAACTTCGCAAAGAAGCTTGTGAATCCGGGGAAATGATCAAACTTAATGAAGAAAAACTCCCGGACTGCTACCTACACAGGACTGCTGTAAACGATGTTGCCAGGGTAGAAGGAAGAACTTTCATCTGCTCTAAAAACGAAGAGGATGCAGGCCCTACTAATAATTGGTGGGATCCTAAGGAAGCCTATGAAAAACTTTATTCTATAGCTAAAAACAGTTACAATGATCGTACAATGTATGTTATACCGTATTCTATGGGACCTATTGGTTCTCCTTTATCTAAAATAGGCATAGAACTTACCGACTCGATTTACGTAGTTTTAAATATGGCCATTATGACACGTGTTGGAAAAAAGGTAATGGATACATTAGGAAATACAAGTAATGACTGGGTACGCGGACTCCATTGTAAATGTGATATTGATGAAGAAAACAGATATATTTGCCACTTCCCTGAAGATAATACTATAATCTCCGTTAACTCGGGATATGGAGGAAATGTTCTTTTAGGCAAAAAGTGTTTCGCATTAAGAATTGCCTCATTCCTTGGTAAAAACGAAGGTTGGATGGCAGAACATATGCTAATTTTAGGTATAGAAAATCCCCAAGGCGAGATAAAATATATTACTGCAGCTTTCCCATCTGCTTGCGGCAAAACCAACCTTGCAATGCTAATTCCACCTGAAGGGTACCGTGAGAAAGGATATAAAGTTTGGTGTGTTGGGGATGACATCGCTTGGATGAGACAAGGCCCTGACGGAAGACTTTGGGCTATCAATCCTGAAAACGGTTTCTTTGGTGTTGCACCAGGAACCAACAAAAAGTCAAATCCAAATGCTTTGGCTTCTACAAGGAAAGGTACAATCTTTACAAATGTTGTTCAAAATCTAGATGATAACACCGTTTGGTGGGAAGGACTCGACAAAAATCCACCAGAAAACGCACTAAACTGGAAAGGTGAACCTTGGAACGGCCAGACAGCAATTGAAAAAGGTGCTCATCCTAACAGCCGCTTTACATCTCCTGCAAAGAATTGCCCATGCATAAGCCCTGAATTTGAAAATGTAAACGGAGTGCCGATTTCAGCGATTATCTTTGGCGGACGCAGAGCTCAAACAACTCCGCTTGTATATCAATCTCGCGATTGGGACAACGGTGTCTTTATAGGCTCAATTATGGCATCTGAAACTACCGCAGCTGCTACCGGCGCTGTAGGTGTTGTACGTAGAGATCCAATGGCAATGCTTCCATTCTGCGGCTATCATATGGCAGACTATTTCAACCATTGGTTTGAAATGGGTGAAAAACTTGGAGATAAAGCTCCAAAAATATTTAACGTCAACTGGTTTAGAGTTGACGAAGAAGGTAACTTTATTTGGCCGGGATTTGGCGATAACCTAAGAGTCTTAGAATGGATACTAAAACGATGCGATAACCAAGTAGACGCAAAAGAAACTGCTATAGGTTATGTACCATATGCAAAAGATATAAATTTGGATGGCCTTGACTTTAGTTTAGAATCATTGGAAAAGATATTAGAAGTTGATAATGATTTATGGAAAGAAGAAGCTTTGGGCATAAAAGAATTTTATAAGAAATTCTCCAACAAACTCCCAAGTAAACTTGCAAATGAGCTTTCAAAACTCGAAGATAGATTGGCTTAACTCACAAAAGCCACACTCAAAACAATTGAGTGTGGCTTTTTTATTACATTGGTTAAATTAACAAAATAGACTGATATTGTTGAATTATATAATAGTCCTACTAGATATCATCGTCTAAGTCATAATCTCTTTCATAATTCATTTGAAATTCAAGATACTCAAAATCAATCCATGTCTGGCCATCATATTGATAATCACCTAAATATTTAGGATCAAAACGCCATTCATAATGAGGCTGTGGCTTGTGCTTAATTTTGGGAAGATCAAATTGTGGCGGATCAGATGCAAAACAAGAAAACGTACTTATAGTAAAAATAGATGCCAATACTAAAACTGCGGAAATTATTTTTTTTAAAATTGTCGATTTAAGCATAAACTAATTAATCCTCCAATTATTTTGATAATACTAAAAGCATTTAGTCTTTAGTAAAGATATTTTACCAGAATACAGTTATTTTGTCAAAATATATTATAATAGCTATGATTTTCATGGTAAAAAATGTATAATTCTACTTAGGAGGCGGAATTTATTACAGCCTTTCAATGGTAGATATAATCTCCAACTAAAACTCTTAGGAGCTAATGCTCCTTTTGCACTGTTTGCGATCTGTCGCAACCTCTACTTTTTGCAGGCAAAGCAGAGCGTTGACCCGATTTAAAAAACATTATTATAATTAAAAAACAAAGGAAGGTAACATCTTATACCTTCCTTCTATTATTGTTATAATGTTATTTAAATCTACAATTAGTTATTAAATATAATTAATCAAGCTCTATACAACTATTAATACGGTTCCGCAGGTGTGGATATTGTGTCATCCTGTTCAGTAAAAACTATTTCCGCTTCATCCCCCTCAGGCGGCAATGCTTCGTCTTCACTAGCATTTTGATTTTGGTCTAGATCTCCGTTATCAGCGATAACATCATGGCCTTCAATATATGGTGCACGAGGTATTTCATCCTCTGAACTGCTTTCTATATCCCAAGGATCATATGCAAAGCAGGAAACCATACTAAATGAGCAAACAGCAACTATAGCTAAAAAAGCTGGCACTATTCTTTTTGAAACAATAAATTTAATCATACAATAAATTCTCCTATTACTATAAATTATTAAAATTTTACTAAATTTATTAAATATATTCTATCACACAAAAACATTTTTGTCAATAAATAATTTACTTTTATTAATAATTATTATTTTTATTAAATAAAAAGCTAAGTTAACCGCCTTAAGCCATTAACTTAGTCCTTTTTAATAATCCTATAAAATTTCTAATCCCATCAAATCTAATTCTACTTGATCCATATCTATTTCTAAACTATCCTCTAGCTCCGCAAGGCTATCCAAATAGTAAGAGTTATCCAAATAATCCTTAGGGTCATCATATGCAAAGCAGGAAACTGCCCCGGAAATAGAAACTGTAATAACAGCTAAAAAGGCTGCTATAACTTTTTTTGACATAAAAAATTTTCTCATAGTTAAACAATTCTCCCATTATTTTAAAAATATTAAAAATAATTATTTTTAACTAGAGTATTTTATCACATCAAAAAATAATTGTCAATATAGAGCTATTAATAAAATTTAATAAATAAACTTCCAAAAATTTTTGGTAGGCTCTTCATATACATCATCCGTAGTTGAGTAGTCGCCTTCTAATAAATTACTAATGCACTCTCCATTATATTCAACCATTTTAGTATCCTCTACTTGAGGGCAGGAAGGTGTACACTCCACATAATCATCCCCATTATATAATGGGTTTTTGTCCTTATCCCCCCAATAGGCAAAGCAATTAATTGTGCTAAAAGTGGATAAACAAATCGTAATCAAGGCAATAGAAACTATTTTTTTTGAAACAATAAATTTAATCATAAAATAACAACTCCTATAATACTTTAAAATCTTAAAAGCCGACCATCTTCTGACATCAAATTCTAGCACCATTAAATAATTTTGTCAATACGTAACCAATCATAGTTTACTCTTATAAATTATATTGCTGAATTATGATTAAAATAAAATATACTCTATAAATATATAATATTATTACAAAACTTATGGCAGATATTCTAATACATCTGCCATAACAATTATTTTAAATATCATATTTTTAACCAAGCTTCATTTCATCACCAAGATGTATGAAATTCAAAATCCCAATCATCGTCCCAGTCTACATCCCAATCGTCATAATCGATTTTTTCTATATCCCGGATACCGTCACAACGATGGTCATCTTCGCTCTTTTCTTTATCCCAATTTCCGCTCCAACTGTCATATCTGCTTTCTTTCTCAATCCAGTCTTCATCTAAATCATCATCTTTATTTTCTTCTTCATTCCAGTCTATGTCCCAATCGTCATCGTTAATTTCGATTACTCTTGAAACCAAAACACCATCAATATCTATTGGACCAATCTCCAGCGGAATTACATTAACAATTTCTTGGAGATCCTTTTTACTAAAGTCATGATTAAATTCATTACTATCATATGCAAAGCAAGGAAACACGTTAAAAGCACCTATTAAAATTACGCTCAAAATTGACAATATTATATTCTTTGAAATAGTATTAATCATAATCTAAATAAGACCTCACAGTAATTATTAAAATTATTATGCATTTATAATCCTACTAAGATAATATTATAACACAATATACGACAAATTCAATGTATTGTAAATACTTACAAATAACTTAATTTACTATTATAAAATAATACCCAAAATCTATATAATAAATAATGTCATCATAATAATCCGTATCAATATGACCCTTAATATCATGAATTTGATCAACCTGATCAATATCCATACAATACTCGTCAGATTCCTCATCTTGGTGAAGCTCAATAAGTCTTTGCTCGGCAGCAAAACAAGAAATTCCAATTCATGTAAATACTGAAACAGCCACTAAAAATAACGAAAATACCTTTTTTAAAAAATTATAATTCATAACAAAAATCAATCCTTTAAAAATTATTCTAAAATACTTAATGATAGTTAATTACCATTACCAAAACTTTACTTTTCATCTTCAAGGCCTTCATATTTACTTTAATCATAAAAATCTATGTCAGCACGTACCATCCGGTGTTTCCTCATCGATATGATACCACTTACTACCATTTTCCAGATGCCCTAATGGTGGTTCAATATTACTATCAAACTCTTGGTCTTCATCCTCAAATTCCTCATATTCATATCTATGATGAGGATTAATATCAAATGTACCTGTATATGGAGTGTCCGGTGTTTCCTCATTCGGATCTCTTAGTGCATACGCAAAACAAGAAATTATATTAAAAGTACACATAGCAGACACTGCCAATACACCGGAAATTACTTTTTTCAAAACATTAGATTTAATCATAGAACAATCATTCCTCCAAAAAATATTTACAAATTCTTGTATTCTAAAATATATAATAACAAATATATCTTAGCAACAAAAATAGAGCAGACAAATTTATTTGCCCGCCCTATTTTGTTCTTAATTATAACTTTTTATATAATCCAATTGGTAAAAATCTTGCTAGGTTTAAACTTTGTCTATTTTGCTATATTCCTTATTTAGATAAGGGCATATGGATCTAATTCACTGCCGTCATTAGAGTCTGAAGAATCAGATGTTTCAGGACTCATAATTTCTTTAGCATATTCCTCATCATACTTTTTTCCTTCTTTTCCCTGTTCAAGAAGAGCATCTGGATCTAATTCGCTACCATCTTCAGAGTTTGAGGATGTCTCGGGAGTTATGATTTCTTTAGCATGGCTCTCATCATACTCTTCTCCCTTATTATTAGTAGTAATTACAAAATCAGGTAACTCCTGATTGTTTGGCACATTATCGCGATCCATAGCGAAGCATGAAACTACGTTGAAAGTAGAAACAGCGGCCAAAGCTAAAATTGAAGCTACTACTTTTTTTAAAACACTAGACTTAACCATAAAATAAATATTCTCCTAATAACTGACTTTCTAAAGACTAAAATTAGTCTTCATGAAATTTTATTATATCACAATCAAATTTATTCGTCAAGCTAAAATTATTTTGATAATCACATTTGTCAAAAATTATCATCATACAAATGAGAAATAAACCAAGCGTCAATATAGTCTCCTATTTTTGCACCCTCGTAATGATTGCCTGTGTCGTTGTCAGCAACAAATTCCAAAAGCGGTGACTCATCATGTGAATTAATATTTTTCTTTGGAGGCTCTGATGCGAAACAACAAATTGCATTAAAAAAAGCAGTACAAAGTATTACAAAAATTGAAATAGTCATCCTTTTTAGGTTAATACATTTAAACATAATTTAACTACATCTCCCTTTAAAAAGTTAACCTTTTTCCTTTGAAGGAAAATTTTATCATGCATAAATAACTTTGTCAATATACTCATAAAATAGGAGCTTAGCTTATATAATTGTATATTTATATCATTGAATAAAATATTAAAATAATGTATAATTAAAAGATAATAATTTAAATCGGAGCAATGCCCTGCTTTGCTTGCAAAGAGCAGAGCATGCGGCAGATTGCAAGCAGTACAAAAGGAGCGTTAGCTCCTCAGAGTCTCAGTTGGGAGATTATATGTCCCCCACTGAAATCTTGGATGGAACCCACCGCCTTAAGAGGCGAGGCACATCTGCACTTTGATTATAAATGTTTAGAATTTTATTTTGGAGGTTATATAATAGTATGGCAATAGATAAAGTAAAGGCTTTAGAAACAGCACTTGGGCAAATCGAAAAGCAGTTTGGGAAAGGTGCTGTTATGCGTCTTGGACAAAATCAAACCATGAATGTCGATAAAATCTCGACAGGCTCGTTATCTTTAGATATTGCTCTTGGTATTGGCGGTCTCCCACGCGGAAGAATTGTTGAAATATACGGGCCTGAATCCTCAGGAAAAACCACATTAGCACTTCACTGTATCGCAGAAGCTCAAAAGCTTGGAGGATATGCTGCGTTCATAGATGTTGAGCACGCACTTGATCCTGTCTATGCTGCCGCTTTAGGGGTTGATGTTGACTCTTTGATAGTATCTCAACCTGATACCGGTGAACAAGCCCTAGAAATTACAGAATCATTAGTTCGTTCGGGAGCTATTGATATTATAATAGTAGACTCTGTCGCAGCTCTAGTTCCAAGAGCCGAAATAGAAGGAGAGATGGGCGACAGTCACGTAGGCTTGCAAGCAAGGCTTATGTCTCAAGCTCTTAGGAAATTAGCAGGAGCTATTTCTAAATCCAACTGCGTTGCAATATTCATAAACCAATTGCGTGAAAAAGTTGGCGTTGTATATGGAAATCCTGAAGTAACACCTGGTGGAAGAGCATTAAAATTCTATTCTTCCGTAAGAATCGATATAAGAAAGACAGAGGTTTTAAAAAGCAACGGTGAAATGATTGGCGCAAGAACAAGAGCTAAAGTCGTTAAAAATAAAATGGCACCTCCATTTAGGGAAGCTGAATTTGACGTAATGTACGGTCAAGGAATATCAAGAGTTGGTGAACTTTTAGACTTAGCAGTTAAGCTTAACATAGTTCAAAAAAGCGGAGCTTGGTTCTCTTATGGGGAAGAAAGACTGGGCCAAGGAAGAGATAATGTAAAAGAATTATTTAAGTCCAACCCAGAGCTCGCCTCATCTATCGAAAAAAAGGTAATGGAAAGTATAGATAAATTAAATGTAAAATCCAAAAGCAAAGTAGCTGTTAAGGAAAGCGCCGCAAAACCCGTCGAAGTTCCAACTGAATCTCCTGCTCCAAAGAAATCTAAAACCACAGCCAAAGCTAACATAGATATCACGGTAGATGATTAATGGTAATAACAGGAATACAAAAAAGAAAAGGCTTTTTAGAAGCTCTTTATATAGACGGTGAGTATGCTGTCGACATTGATAGAGAAACCCTGTTAATAAGTAAACTTAAAATAGGTTCCATAATCGATGATGAAGAACTCTATGATCTTATAAAAGCTTCTAATAATAAACGTGCTAAGGAGAGAGCACTTTATTATTTAAGTCGAAGAGATCATTCAAAAAAAGAACTTATTGATAAGCTTAAAAGAAATTTCGACAAGGATTCCGCCATCTTTGCTGCGGACAAAATGGAATATCTAGGGCTTATAAATGATGAATCCTTTGCTAAAAAATATGCACATGACTTAATTTTTATAAAGCATCATTCGCCGCAAAGAGCCTTGCGAGAGCTTACCCAAAAGGGCATCGATAAAGATGTCGCTATGGAAGTCTTAGATAATATAGACCCTGATATATATAAACAAATATATGACCTCGTGGAAAGAAAGTACGAAAAATACTTATGCGATGAAAAGGGTAAGCGAAAAACAATCGCCGCACTCCAAAGATTAGGATATAAGTGGGACGATATACGTCATGTGCTTAATGAATTTATAAAAGAGGATTATTGAAAGGAAAGTATAAATGTCTTATAAAGTTAGTTTAGTAAATTTAGGCTGCTCTAAAAACAGAGTCGACGCTGAAATAATGTTGGCTCTTTTAAAAGATGCAGGCTATGATATTGTATTGGATGCAAGCATATGCGATATTGTAATTGTCAATACATGCGGGTTTATCAAAGAGTCCAAACAAGAAAGTATAGAAGAAATATTAAATGTAATAAGATTAAAAAATGCAGGGTATATTAAACATATAATAGTGACTGGTTGTCTTGGTGAAAGATATAAAGAAGAAGTCATGAAAGAATTTCCTGAAATAGATGCAGTAATCGGCATAGGAGCTAACAGCGATATTGTAAGTGTCGTAGAAAAAGCTTTGCAGGGAAATAAAACCTCCCTTTTCCCGGATAAGATTTACTTGCCTCTAAACGGCCAAAGGTTTAAAACCACCCCTAAACATTATGCATATCTAAAAGTAGCCGACGGCTGCGACAATTGTTGCACCTATTGTGCAATACCTATCATAAGGGGCAGATTTAGAAGCCGTAAAATGGAGGACATAATAGAGGAAGCTAAAAATCTTGCTAAAAGGGGTGTAAAAGAGCTTTTAGTAATCGCTCAAGACACTACAAGATACGGTGAGGACCTTTATGGTAAACTAATGCTACCTACTCTTTTAAAAGAGCTTTGCAAAATAGATGATATAAAGTGGATTAGGATTCTATATTGCTATCCTGACAGGGTAACTGACGAATTAATAGAAACTATCAAAAGTGAAGAGAAGATACTTAATTACATAGACATCCCGCTTCAACACTGCAACGGCAGAATATTAAAAAATATGAACCGTAGAGGTGACAAAGAAAGCTTAACAGCACTCTTAAACGACATAAGGAAAAAACTTCCCAACGTTACTTTAAGGACAACATTTATTTGCGGCTTCCCTGGCGAGGCAGACCAAGAATTTGAAGAGTTATTAGACTTTGTAAAAGACATCAAATTTGAAAGAATGGGTTGTTTCCCTTATTCAAGAGAAGAAGATACCAAAGCTTATGATATGAGCGAACAAATAGCGGATGATGTAAAACTTGATCGCCAAAGAATACTAATGCAAGAACAAGACCTTGTCATGAACGAATACACTCAAAAAATGCTTAATAAAATTATAACAGTCCTTGTTGAAGGTTATGACGAAGACGAAGGTCTCTATTATGGCAGAGGCGAGGCCGATTCACCCGATGTAGATACAAGAGTATACCTAAAAACTGACGAGTCTTTAGAAGAAGGCTCCTTTAGAAAGGCAAAAATAACAGGTTGTATCGACTATGATCTAGTAGGGGAAATATTAAATTAAAGGGAGGATTACAATGAATCTGCCAAATAAACTTACGGTTATACGTATTATATTAGTCCCGTTCTTTGTATTCTTTCTTTTATCAAATTCTATCCCCCATCACTACTTGGCAGCTTTAATTATTTTCTTGGCAGCTTCTATTACTGACCATTACGACGGTAAAATCGCCAGGGAAAGGTCATTAATAACTGATTTTGGTAAATTCGCCGACCCACTGGCTGATAAAATCCTTGTCATGTCGGCGTTCCTCTGCTTTATGCAGCTTGATCTCATTGGAGCTGCTGCCATTATATTAATTCTTATGAGGGAATTTACAATTACCTCTATAAGGCTTGTAGCAGCCAGTGGTGGAAAAGTTATTTCTGCTAACATTTGGGGGAAAGCTAAAACTGTAAGTCAAATGATTGCTGTTATTATAGTATTAATACTTCAATATATAAACGAGCTTCTAAGTATGGGATTCAATATCTTTGGACTAAATAACGCAAATGGAGATATATCTTATATATTCTATGTTATAGGCACCATACTAATCTGGATATCTGCAATTTTAACCTTAATTTCCGGGGTAATTTATATTAAGGATAATAAAGAAATCATTAATACTGCAAAATAATTGGCGCATATTCTAGTTTGATTGAATATAATATAAATATTAAAATAAATATTGATGCGTTGATCGAGATAAGTAACAAAGGTGACCTCTATATCAGAGAGAGAGTATATAAGCTGCGATTACTCTTTATAGAACCCTTTGCGAATGCACTCGTTAGCACACAAGGGGAAAATTACAGTATCTTTGTGCGTACTCACCCACGTTATAGGGTCTATTAAGTTATAAAAACGGAGTGGAACCGCGGTTTTATCGCCTCCGTCCTCTTAGTCGAGGACAGAGGTGTATTTTTTTACCTTGGGAGGTGATAATCTATGTTTAAACGATTAAAAGACGATCTAGACTCAGTTTTACAAAGAGATCCCGCCGCAAGAACAAGATTGGAAGTATATTTGCTCTATTCAGGTTTCAAGGCTGTAAGATCCTATAGAAGAGCCAACTGGTTTTATAGGCACAATATGAAATTTATCGCAAGATACATCTCGCAAAGGTCAAGACATAAAACCGGGATTGAAATTCACCCCGGCGCAACTATAGGAAAAGGATTGTTTATTGACCATGGAATGGGTGTCGTCATAGGTGAGACAACTGAAATTGGAAATAACTGCACCATATATCAAAATGTCACCCTTGGAGGTACCGGCAAGGAAACAGGTAAACGTCACCCAACATTGGGCGACAATGTTTTAGTAGGTGCAGGAGCAAAAGTTTTAGGTCCTTTTAAAGTTGGCAATAACGCTCGCATAGCAGCAGGCGCAGTCGTATTGAATGAAGTCCCTGATAATGCTACTGCAGTCGGTGTCCCTGCAAGGATGATAACAGACCAAAAACCTCAAAATGATAAGCTTGATCAAATAAATATACTCGACCCTGTCGAACAAGAAATCGAAATCTTAGAAAAACATATGTTGGAAATCAGCACTGTTATAAAAGTACTAAGTAAAAAATTAAAAGGAGATATGACTAAATGAAAATTTACAATACCCTATCAAGAAAAAAAGAGGAACTTAAAACTATAACACCCGGCGAAGTAAAAATCTATGGCTGTGGTCCTACTGTATACAACTATATACACATAGGAAATGCAAGACCAATATGTGTTTTTGATGTGCTAAGAAGATATCTAAAATATATAGGTTACAAGGTCACATATGTGCAAAACTTCACTGACATAGACGATAAAATCATAAAAAAGGCTATAGAAGAAAAATCAGACTATAAAACCGTTTCAGAAAAATATATAGAAGAATATAAAAAAGATGCACACGGTCTTAACGTAATGGATGCGGATATCGCACCAAAAGCAACTGAAAATATTGACGGCATGATAAAACTGATTCAAGAGCTTATAGACAAAGGCTATGCATATGTGACTGATAACGGGGACGTTTACTTTAGAACCAAAAAATTTAAGGACTATGGAAAGCTTTCACATCAACCTATCGAGGATCTTGAATCAGGAGCAAGAATCGCAGTTGGAGAAATAAAGGAAGACCCGCTTGATTTTGCTCTTTGGAAAGCCGCAAAACCCGGCGAGCCATATTGGCCCACATCTTGGGGCAACGGTAGACCCGGCTGGCATATAGAGTGTTCCGTTATGTCTATGAGATATCTAGGTCAAACAATGGATATCCACTGCGGCGGTCAAGACTTAATATTCCCTCATCACGAAAACGAAATTGCCCAAAGTGAGGCTTGCACCAACGCTAACCTTGCAAATTATTGGATGCACAATGGATATATCAATATAGATAACCAAAAAATGTCCAAATCAAAAGGAAACTTCTTCACTGTACGTGACGTAGCGGATAAATACGGCTATGAACCTATTAGATACCTTATGATAGCATCACATTATCGCACACCTATCAACTATAGCATAGAAATCATAAACCAATGTAAAGCCGCACTTGAAAGATTGTATAACTGCAAGGGAAATCTACTCTTTGTAATTGAAAATGCAGTCGACAATGAAACTGAACTAAGCACTTCACATAAAGAAATATTAGATAAATATAAACAAAAATTTATAGACTCCATGGACGATGACCTCAACAGTGCCGACGCTTTGGCTACTATATTTGATTTGGTTAGAGAAATCAACTCCAATATAACCCTAAAAAATAATGTATCTAAACTTACCGCCCAAGCTTACTATGAACTATTAAATGAATTATTGGATGTCTTAGGACTTTGCTACAACAAAACTGAAAACAAAGACTTAGACGAAGAAATAGAGGCTCTTATCGAAAAAAGAAATATCGCAAGGAAAAACAAGGACTTCAAAGAGGCTGATAGGATTAGAGACGAACTAAAGTCAAGAAACATAATCCTAGAAGACACTCCAAACGGAGTAAAATGGAAAGTAATTTCCTAATAAAATTCCCCCAAACATCAAAAGAGATGTAAGACTTATAATCTTACATCTCTTTTTTATTTGAAATTACTTAGTTTTTTGACCTAATACAGATTGTGAATCTTTAAGACCTTCCCCTATTAAATCCATTGTGCGATTGTATGAATCGTTGGCTTTTGAAAGCGTATTTGAATCCATGTTAAAGCTGCTTGCCCGATCTAATGCATATAGTTCGTGTTGACAATTACAGGAATTAGACTTATAATATTATCATCAAACAAAAAAGCCTTGCAAAAACGATATTTCGCCTGCAAGTCTTTTGTTATCCTATTTTTAGGGGGTCGATTTGTGAAAATTAAAAATTTATTAATCAAGAAATTTAATTAGTAGATTCCCTTCTACATAAAATAAAATACCGCGGTAGGATTGTCGTGCACCACCACGCAACCCCTGCATCGGGTGAAAAGGGCACCTTACACAACCGGAAATCCGGCACCAACGGCAAATTTAATTATACTATACCCCTAACCTTATTTCAAGAGGGCTTACTTGGGGCAGTCGTAAGATGATTTATACTTTGGTTGTTTGGACGAAGGCTTATACGGTTTATAACACTTTTGTGAAATAAAGCTGTACGTAAGGTCAATGTAATAACTTATACACCACGTGCGGCTATTTTGTTTTTGAGGGGAATCTGGGCAGTCGGGGCTTCCCAAATTTTTGGGAGCTCTGCATCTCGCCCTCAACCCCATCATATTTCACAGGAGGTAATTATATAATAATGAAGTCAAAAAAAACATCAGAGGAATTTGACAGTGTCATTGACCAAATAGCAAAATTGTACTCAATAAGTAAATTAAACTGCGAGGAGGATATGCAAGAGGTAATCGATATGATATGGCAAAGCGGCGATGAAAAAGGCAAAGCCAAAAGAAATAAACTTTTTTCAAACGGCAAGCCAACTGTCGAAGAATTTGTCAGAACAATAGCTAAAGAAACAAATAAGTGTTCCGAATAAAAGCATATCCAGTGATAAACCAATAAAATCTAGGCAGAGTATGAGATAAAAATCTCATACTCTGCCTTTTTATTCGAGCTAAAACCATAAAATGCTTGACAAGCAATATGGTTTATTATATAATATTTAATGTTATGGATGTTTAGCTCAGCTGGTAGAGCATTCGCTTGACGTGCGAAAGGTCAGCGGTTCGAGCCCGTTAACATCCACCATATTTATAACAAGCTGTCAAAGTATATTTACCTTGGCAGCTTGTTTTTTGTTGTATCTCAATTAATAGGCTTGTCTTTATCTACTATTTCAATATTTTGAAGTTGAGACCTTAAATCCGCCTTTATTTCGTCGATATATTCTCTTCTCAATTGCTGCTGTTCTTTTAGTTCGGCCTCACTTAACTTTTCTGTCTTGGCTTTCTTCGCAAGCTCATTTATTCTTTTAATTTTAGCGTCTGTCATCTTCGACTTTCCTCCTATTTATATATATAAAATATTTTTAAATGTTCTTGATTTATGTATTTAAATGTATTATAATATATTTAGTGATGCGGAATTGTGTAATGGTAGCACAGCAGACTCTGACTCTGTTTGTGAGGGTTCGAATCCTTCTTCCGCAGCCATATTTTTTCGAGGTGTGGCTCAGTTTGGTAGAGCGCTACGTTCGGGACGTAGAGGCCGCAGGTTCGACTCCTGTCACCTCGACCACATTATAGAGTATGTAGACTTAAATGTTTGCATACTCCTTTGTTTTATGTGACAGGTGAGAACCTGCTTTACAAGGTTAGAGCAAATTACTTCCCTCTTTAGATAAACTAATTTA
>CAKSRC010000014.1 GCA_934486915.1 uncultured Eubacteriales bacterium | reverse complement strand
ATTATCTCTTACTAAATTGAGGAGCGCGACGAGCAGCTTTAAGACCGTATTTCTTACGTTCTTTCATTCTCGGGTCACGAGTTAAGAATCCTGCTTTCTTCAATGCTGGGCGAAGATTCTCAGAATCATATTGTAATAGAGCTCTAGAAATACCGTGGCGAATAGCTCCGGCTTGACCTGTAACTCCACCGCCTGCTACGCGGCATACAATGTCAAATTTATCGCTTGTTCCTGTCAAAACCAATGGTTGACGAACAATAACTTTTAAAGTTTCCAAACCAAAATAATCGTCTATGTCACGATCATTGATTGTAACTTTTCCTGTTCCTTTATAAACTCTTACACGAGCAACAGAACTTTTTCTTCTTCCTGTTCCGTAGAAATAAGACTCTTTATTATACATTTGAATTTACCCCTTTCTTATCTTTCCCAAGTTTCAGGTTGTTGAGCCTGATGATTGTGCTCTGCACCTGCATAAGCGTGTAGCCTTGTTAATGCTTTACGGCCTATAGTTGTATCGGGGATCATTCCTTTAACAGCCAATTCCATAGCTCTTTCAGGTTTGGTTGCCATTAAAGTATCATATCTTACGGATTTTAGATGACCTATATATCCTGTATGATGATAATAATGTTTTTGAGTTAATTTGTTTCCTGTAAGAACTGCATCCTTACAATTAATTACAACAACATTGTCTCCACAATCTACGTGTGGTGCAAATGTTGGTTTATGTTTTCCACGAAGTAAAACAGCAACTTGAGCTGCCACTCTTCCTAATGGCTTGCCTTTGGCATCAATAACATACCATTTGCGTTCAACTTGGCCTGCTTTTGGCATATAAGTAGACATTTTAAATTCCTCCTGATTTAAATAAATAAAAACGATTTTAGCTAATTTTAAATAACTTCTATATTAATAATAAAATATTATAGTGTTACCATAAAGCTATAGTATATATGATAGCACACAATATATAGTAAAGTCAACACTTTTTACTAATTTTTTAATTTACCTCTATACGATCTCTTGTTTTTGCCTATTTACTCACGTTTACTCCTAAATACTCATTCCCTATTTTTAATTTTGTTGACTGTCATCATTCTTTGAATACCAGTAGATCCCATTATCATCCAGGGCTTGTTCAAATGATTTTTCTTCAGGCCTTGTTCCTCCATATTTAGTATACCAAGCTTCCGGATATAAAGGGTTGGGATTTAAGCAAGATTTCTCTACATCTACTTTATTTGATTCCCCATTTCTTACCTTTCTTGCCACAACTACTGTTCTAAATTGCTCCATTTCATCCGAACATGTGGATAATGTAAGCAATTGATCATCCTCTTTTGTATCGACAGGTGCATTAATAATTGATCTTTGCCTTACATCATGTACGTAATTGAGAAAACTTGAGTCATTCGCAAAACTCACCTTTAAATAGTCAAATATTTTACCTTGAGAGGCGTTTATATTGGTTTTAAATACTGAAATTACTTTCCACTCACTTGAACCATAAATCGTATTAAATGTTATAACCGGGCTTGTCTTGTAAAATTCTATATCACCATATTTTAAAATATCCGCAAACATCTTTCCATCTTTCATGTGATGCCCGTGTATTATAGTATTTTTAGTATCTTCCTTAATGCCACACTTCGCATCAACAAAGATACTTCCGTATTTAGTATAGTTTTTTTCATAGTCCCTATAAAGGTAAAATGACGGATCATCCTTTTTAGGTTCCAAGACCGGGTAATTTACAGTGGTATTCGGTACGTAGATCCACCCCTTTATATCAGGGTTTATTTCCTGGAGTTTTTTAAATGTCTCCTCCATGCTCTCTTTTTCTTGTATGCCGCTATCATATACCCCTTGAATTTTTTGAGTAACTTGATCCTGTTTAACCGACTTTAAAACCAACTCATTAATAAGTATTGCGGCACTGACCAAAAAAACTATAGAAAAAAATACCATTAAACTTATCATCAAAACCTTTTTGTTTTTCTCTGATTTAAACTCAATCATATTTAGTCCTCCTACTTTTCTTTATTTATCAAAAACGGAACCACAAAATTTTGAACTATATCCAAAGTATTGCTAAACAAATTGGGTAGTAATATTACAGATCTGTTTAAATATTCCACACAAAATCCCGGTATGGCGGCACCATGGGTATAGAGAAATTGAGCATTTTTTGAAAGCTTGTCCCATTCAAGTATTATATTTTTATCCCTAAAAAATGACTTTACAAGACAATTCCTATCGTTATATAAACCACCTATTATGATAATGAAATCTATTTTATCTGAACTGCTAATCGTATCCAAAAAGGCTTCTTCAAGATTTTCTTTTGTACCTTCAACTATGGTTCTGTACAAAACATTGGTATTTGCATATTTTAGAATACCTATAATATCTCTTACCATTTTTTCGACTTCAGTCTCTACAAACACCTGCTCTTTTATAAAATAGATTTCCGCATTCATAATTTTATCTATCCCCATATCCAATCTTAGTTAATTTAATATTTTCAATTGCTTCTTCAATGAGTTCGTCAAAATTAACCTTTTGCTCTGCTTTTTCAACAAATGCCAAAACCGGTTTTGTCCTTGGATGTTTGGGTGTAAAAACAGTGCAACAATCTTCATATGGCATTATTGAGATATCAAATGTATCGATTTTTCTTGATATTGCAACTATTTCATCCTTATCCATCCCTATAAGAGGTCTAAATACCGGCATTGAAACAACATGATCAGTACAAGCTATTGCTCCAATGGTTTGGCTTGCAACCTGCCCTAAGCTTTCCCCTGTAATGAGTGCCAAACAACCATATTTAGCAGAAAGTTTCTCTGAAATTCTCATCATAATTCTTCTCATGATTATTGTAAAAAGTTCTTCGGGACATTCATCCTTTATTACTTCTTGGATTTTCGTAAATGGCACGGTTATCATAGTGATTCTTCCGGCATATTCAGAAACTTTGGATAAAAGTTGTACTACTTTATCTTCAGCTCTTTGGCTTGTGTATGGAGGGCTCGCAAAGTGTATGGCCGTAAGTTCTACTCCCCTTTTTGCCATCATCCAAGCAGCAACAGGACTATCAATTCCGCCGGATATCAATATAGCAGCCTTTCCGCCGGTACCTACTGGTATTCCACCCGCTGCATGAAGAGCCTCCCCTCTTATGTATGCGTTTTTCTCCCTTATTTCCACATTAACAATTAAATCAGGGTTATGTACATCAACTGATAAATTCTTAAAGTTATCTAGAAGATGCCCACCAAGCTCCGCTGATATTTGTGGAGATTTAAGTGGGAATTTTTTATCCGCCCTCTTCGATTCCACCTTAAATGTTTTTATGTTTTCAAGGGTTTCTCCTAAATATTTTACTGCCGAGTTCTTTATAGCCTCCATATCCTTGCTTGAAACACAAGCCTTTGAAATAGACGCGATACCAAATACTTTTAATAAAACATCCAAAACCTCATCTAAATCTATGTCTTCACTTTCAGGCTCTATATAGATGGTCGACTGTGCACTTGAAATATTAAATTTTCCAAATTTATATATAGAGCGTTTAATATTTTTTATTAGGACATCCTCAAACATTCTTCTATTAAGGCCTTTTAAAACTATCTCGCCTACTTTAGCTAATATAATTTCTCTCAATTTAACTTCTATCTCCTTTTTATTTTAGTTATTCCCTCTTCAACTGCTTTTGCCAATGATATTACATCTTGCTTTGTGTTGTATCTCGAAAAGCTCACCCTTAAAGCTGAATCTACGAGTTCATCACTAATGCCCAAATTACTTAACACATGGCTTTTTTTACCCTTAGAGCAAGCAGATCCACTTGAGACATAGATTCCCCTATCCTCAAGGTAATGCAGCATCGTTTCAGATCTAATGCCAGGGACTGAAAAGTTTACAATATAAGCAAACCCGTCCTCCTTAGAGTTAATTTTTACCCCATCTATCATTTTAAGTTGAGATATTAATTCATTTCTTATATCTTCAATTTGCTTATACTTTTCCTTTAGAGGCGATAATGCCTTAATTGCTTCACAAAATCCCGCTATAAGGGCTATTGATTCTGTCCCCGGACGAATCTTGCTCTCTTGTTCACCACCATAAACAATAGGTGATACCAAAACTCCTTTTTTTATATAAAGAGCTCCAACACCTTTTGGACCATGTATTTTATGAGCTGTTATCGTCATTAAATCCACATCCAACTTTTTAACCGAAATATCAAGCTTACCAAAGGCCTGTACGGCATCCATGTGAAAAATTGCCTTTGATTTTTTCTTAGCAATTATTTTCTTAACCTTATCAACGGGATTTACAGCCCCTACTTCATTATTTACATACATTAAACTTACAAGTATCGTGTTGCTGTCTATCTCTTTTTCAATATCCTTCTCATCTATTCGACCGTAAATATCCGGTTTTATATACACAACTTCAAAGCCTTCTTTTTCAAGCTGCTTTAAAGGTTCTATGACCGAAGAATGTTCGACAGCCGACGCTACTATTTTATTACCCAGTTTCTTTCTTCGCCTGCAGGCTCCAAGAATAGCTATATTGTTGGCTTCCGTCCCGCCGGAAGTAAAATACACTTCATTCTCCTTGCACTTTATAAAATCTGCAATAACCTTTTTAGCCTTTATCAGCTCTCTTTCGGCATCCATACCCTTGGTATGTAAAGACGAAGGATTGCCATAGTTTTTTGACAACATTTCTAAAATTTTATCGCAGGCTTCCTTACAAACCACAGTGGTGGCACTGTTATCTAAATATATGTCCTCCAATTTATCTCTTCCCTTTAATATTTACTCAATAGTCTTATTATAATATATCCAAATAGGTTTTGTCGATAATTTTTGAACACATATCATTTACATTATCACTGTATATTCATTCCAAAAATTCACACAATAAGTTTATCTTTGGGGTGAGTATATGTTTTTTAAAAATAAAATGCATGCTTTTTTGAAATCCGCGGCCTTCTTTGTTATGTCACTTCTGGTTTTTGTATTTTCAAGCATAGCAGGGTATAAATTTGCAAAAAATTACTTTAGTAATATTGAATTTGCATACTATCAAATAGTCGACGATATTAAAAATCATATCTTAGATTTTGAAACTGAATTAATAAAAAACCTCAAAGAATAAGATCCTACTCCTCTAATTTATTCAAATCTCCATGGCTACCATTTTCTTTTGATGATGTAGTTTGCTTCTTGAACATCCAAATTGCCGCCCAAGCAAGAAGCATGAAAAATATCATTCCTATAAACCCATCCCAAGAAAAAATTTGAAAATTTGAAATAAAAATCAACCTAAAAAAGCTTACAAACTTTGCAGCCGCACAACCTAAAAATGCTACTATAAGCCCTATATACTTCTTCGATGCAAACGCCAATATTATAATCACATAAAATGAATAATGGAGTATAGATTGAACCATCCCGCTTAATTTTATAAAACTGTTTATT
The DNA here is from genome assembly GCA_934486915.1 of uncultured Eubacteriales bacterium. GTDB lineage: Bacteria > Bacillota > Clostridia > Oscillospirales > Acutalibacteraceae > CAKSJY01. The sequence goes on along the minus strand of CAKSRC010000014.1, from coordinate 28,614 downwards.
AAAAATAAAACAGTATAGATATAAATTATATATTCACTAATACCCATTAATTTTTTTAAAAAGTCATTCTTGTCTATATATTCCCTTATGGAATCGCTAATCTTTTCAACTGTCATGCTCATTTCCCCTTAGATATTGTTTATTTATATCTTGTATTTATGTTATCATACATTTTTAGTTTTTACAATTTTACAATCCACCCAATTTAGAATATTATTATATAGTAACCTAAAATACTTGAAAGGAGATTTTTTATCATGAAAAAATATATTTGTGACGTATGCGGATGGGTTTATGACCCTGAAATAGGAGATCCTGAAGGCGGTATCCCCGCAGGAACAGCATTTGAAGACATCCCTGACGATTGGGTATGCCCTCTTTGTTTTGTTACAAAAGATATGTTTAGCGAAGTAAAATAAAGGAATGATTTAATATGAGTATTGAACGTGTATCTGAAAATGTATATTCCATAGGAGTAATAAACCCGTCATTAAGAGTTTTTGATATTGTCATGGAAGCAAAATATGGGACATCATATAACTCTTATTTAATAACTGGAGCAAAAAATGTTTTAGTTGAAACTGTTCACAATGATTATTTTGATGAATATATCAATAATATAGGCTCTCTTGTAGACCTAAATGACATTGAATATATTATCATGAACCATACTGAACTTGACCATTCCGGAAGCCTTAAAAAACTTCTGGACATAAATCCTAATATTACAGTAGTCTGCACTATGGCCGCATCAAAATATCTAAAAAACATTTTGAACATGGATTTTAAGTGCAAAATAGTTAAAGATAAGGAAACATTGTCAATTGGCGATAAAACATTAGAGTTTATAGTAGCCCCGCTTCTTCATTGGCCTGATTCAATGATGACATGGTTTAAAGAAGAAAATGTCCTATTTTCATGTGACTTTTTAGGCTGCCATTTTTGTGAACCTACAATGTTTGAGGAAAATATTAAGTATAAAGATAAATACTTAGATGAGTTTAAGTATTATTATCAAGGTATATTCTCTCCATTTAAACCTTATGTCTTAAAGGGTCTTGAAAAAATTAAAGACCTCGACATACAATTTTTATGTCCAAGCCATGGCCCAATACTAACATCCCAAGTTAAGGAAAGAATGAACGATTACCTTGTTTGGAGTTCACCTAAAAATACCTCTAATAAAAATATACTTATACTTTATGCATCCGCTTATAAATGCACAAAAATTTTAGCAGAGGCAGCAGCTGATGAAATATCAAAAAACAGTGATATAGAAGTAAATCTCTTAGATATGGTAGATACCCCTATTGATAGGGTAGTCGAGAAAATATCAGACTGCGATGCTATTATGGTAGGCTCATGCACTATTAACAAGGATGCACCTAAGGTTGTATGGAATATTTTATCTTCAATCGACGCTATAAACACTAAATCAAAACCTGCCGGCGCCTTCGGCTCATATGGATGGAGCGGAGAAGCTGTAGATATGATAAAGTCTAGGCTTAGCCAATTAAAATTTAATTTTATTGGTGATGGAATTAAGGTAAACTTCATGCCAAATGATGACGACATTAAAAGCATGAAAAAGTATGCTATGGAAATAATCCAAAATATCAAGTAATTATTTTTTATATCATACAAAACGGCACCTGCATAATAAAGTTATGCAGGTGCCTATTAATTTCATTTAATTTAGATATTCCCCGTAAGCTCCATAATTATCGATAAGGCCATAAGAGGAGCCGTTTCAGTCCTTAGTATTCTAGGTCCTAATGTCGCCACGGCAACACCAATTTCCTTTAAAAATTCAATCTCTTCCTTAGAAAATCCCCCTTCGGGCCCTACTAATATAGCTATGTTTTTAGAATCTACATCTACTAGGTTTCTAAATTTTTCTCCACCATTTTCGTAAAAAACAATAAACTTATCAAACCTATTTACATGGTCCTTAATATCATTTAGGTTAATCATATCAAAGACCTTGGGTACTTTTCCTCTTCGAGATTGCTTTGCCGCTTCCTTAGATATTTTATTTAAACGGTCTATTTTCTTATTTAATGATTTATTATCCGGCCTTGAAATACATCTTGACGTCATGACAGGGACAATAGTGTCAACGCCCAGTTCAACAGACTTTTGAACTATTAAATCAAACTTATCAGACTTAGGCATCGCCTGGTATAAACATACCTTTGTCTTCGGCTCACTTAATGATATCGACTTACTTACAACCTTAAGCAAGGCCTCTTGATTTTCTATTTTCTCGATTCTACAAAGATATTCCATGCCATCCTTAGAACATAGTGTAACTTCTTCATCTACCTTCATCCTAAGAGACTTTATAGCATGCCTTGCATCATCACCTTTTAAAATATAGCTGTCACCCAAAATCTCATCCACAAAAAAACGCGCCATAATTCCTCCCAAAATTAAGCTTCTTCTATTCTCGTCTTTAAAACATCGTTATTCTGATTTAGTCTGCTTACTCTCTTTCTTACGGTTAAAAGACGAAACCTATTATACCTTTGTATTGCTATAAAAGGGAGGTTTATTAATAAAGTAATAAATGCAAAAAGTATGCCTATCCAAAACGGATTTATTAAAATAGCGATAATCGCATATAGGCAATTCATAGAATGATCCCATTCACCTCTACAAGTTTCCATTATAAATTTGTCAATATAATCAATGGATGAATCCGTAAAATGTTCCTTAGAAAAACCATTTCTTCCTATATGCTGCGGTAAAATGTCCTTCCATGCTTTTATTTTTAAATTTTTTACATACCATTTACCTGATTTTTCCCATTTTTTCATTTTATACATTGGCTTATCTGGGTTAAAATAAGACTCCTTTATTATAATACATGCTAAAAAACATACAAGAGTCCATAATGCCAAAAGTATTATATTAATTATTATTAAACGTTCGTATTCTAAATCCCTAAACATTAACCGTCCTCCCACTTTAATAATATCTCTATTATATCATTTTTTTGTTTAAATACAATCTCCCTTTATTTACTTAAATTATAAAGACTTCCTTTACTTACAATTGACACTCTTTAAAATTTATATTATCATTAATAGATAATTAAAATTTAAGCTACATGGAGTGTTATTATTGAAAAAGATCCTTGCATTATTGTTATCGCTAATAGTTGGAACATCCTTTATTTCCGGCTGCGGATACCAAAAAAACAACTCGGCCAAACTTAATTTAATCACATCATTTTACCCTATTTATATTATGACCCTTAACATTGTAGACGGTGTAGACGATATTAAAGTCGATAATATGGCAGAGCAATATACGGGTTGTCTTCACGACTTCCAAATAACATCAAATGATATTAAAAAAATCGAAAAGGCGGATGCCTTTATTATAAACGGGGCATCGATGGAGTCTTTTATCGATAAAATAATCGATCAACAAATAGACACAAAAATAATAGATTCCAGCACTGGTATCGAACTTATGAAAGATGATGAATCGGGTGAATCTAACCCTCATATATGGGTGTCGATCAGCGATTATATTGAACAAGTTAAAAATATTTCCAATGGAATTATAGATATCGATCCAAAAAATAAAGCTAAATATATGGAAAACACATCTAATTATATAAATAAGCTTCAGTCTCTAAAAGACGAAATGCATAAGGAACTAAACGATATAAAAGGTAAGGATATAATTACATTTCACGAAGCTTTCCCATATTTTGCAAAAGAATTTTCTCTTAACATCGCAGGCGTTATCGACCGTGAACCAAACAGTACTCCCAGCGCTCAAGAAATCTCGGATACTATAGAACTAGTCAATAAGACCGGCATTAAGGCACTGTTTGCAGAACCACAGTACTCCCCTGATGCTGCTAACATAATAGCCAATGAGACTGACGCTAAAGTTTATTTTCTTGATCCCTCTTCAAGCGGCGAAATCTCTAATGATGCCTATCTAAACGCAATGCGCCAAAATATGCACGTACTCAAGGAGGCGCTTTCCTAAATGAGTGTAAAACAATGTAAATGCAGTATTAAAATAGAAAACCTATCTGTTAGAAAAGACAATAATATTATTTTGCATGATGTAAACCTTAATGCAAACCATGGAGAAATCCTAGCACTTATAGGGAAAAATGGTTCTGGCAAAACCACATTACTTAAAGCTATTATGAATAGAGTTAAATACTCTGGAGAAATATCATTTTTTAATTGTGACGGCAAAAAAATAACAAATCCTAAGATAGGTTATGTACCTCAAACACTCCTGTTTGACAAAAACACTCCCGTAAGTGTTTTGGACATGTTTTGTGCTAATTCATCAAAGCTGCCAATATTTTTAGGTTACACCAAATCAAGAAAAAAACATGTCGAAAATCTTCTAAAAAAATTTGGTGTTGAAAAACATATTCATAAAAAATTAGGTATGCTTTCAGGTGGAGAACTACAAAGAGTTCTTCTGGCGTTTGCATTAGACCCGATGCCGGATATATTACTTTTGGATGAACCTGTTTCGGCAGTGGACAGGAAGGGTATAAGCAACTTTTATGAACTGCTTACATCAATGAGAAATGAATATCATATGCCTATAGTAATTGTTTCTCATGATTTAGGGCACGTAAAAAAATACGCTACATATGCCACCCTTATAGATAAAACCGTAGTAACTTGCGAAAAGGCTTCTAATATACTTAAAAATGCAGCTATAAGGGAAACATTTGGTTTAGATATCGATGGAGGTGACATATAATGGATTTCATATATAGTCTCATGGATATGTTGCCTTTTGAATGGGTACAGTATAACTTTATGAAAAATGCCCTTATAGGGATTATCTTGGTATCCCCTCTTTTAGGCTTACTTGGTACAATGGTTGTAAATAATAAAATGTCATTTTTTTCAGATGCTTTAGGGCATTCCGCACTTACCGGAATTGCTATAGGGGTTCTCATAGGAATCGATAATTACATAGTATCAATGATGGGATTTGCCATTGTTTTTGCACTTCTAATATCATTCGTCATGGAATCCGAAGTTTCATCTTCAGACACTATAATCGGCGTATTCTCATCTATCGGCATATCTATTGGAATAGTCTTATTGTCATTTAGCGGCGGTTTTTCAAAGTATTCATCGTATCTAATAGGTGATATATTATCCATCAAAAAGTCCGAAATAGGTCTGCTATTCATTGTTCTAATATTAGTTATCGCTATCTGGATAATAGCCTTTAACAAGCTTTTGCTTTCAAGCATTAATTCAGACCTTGCTTCAAGTAAACAATGTAATGTTAAGTTCTTTAAAAATCTATTTATGATACTTATCGCTATTGTAGTTACAGTCTCTATCAAATGGGTTGGTGTACTTATGATTAATTCACTCTTAATCTTGCCCGCCGCAGCATCCAGAAATATAGCAAAGAACATGAAGGAATATCACATATTCTCCGTTTTATTTTCACTCATTTCCGGCATATGTGGATTATTCATTTCGTTTTATTTAGGATTAGCAGCTGCAGGTACGATAGTTATAATATCGGCATTCATATTCTTTATTACTTTCTTTATGAATAAAACAAGTAAATAATAAATACTTATTTATATATAATCAAAATATTATAATGATTACTTCCTATAAAAATCCCATACGAATTTCGTACGGGATTTTTTAATTATAATAGTGAATTTCTATACCCAAAAAACTTGTTAGATCTTCTTGAACCTTATTTTTAGGCTTATACCATTTTTTTGTAGGCTTAGGATCAGGCTTTTGATAATAAAAATTATCAATTAGCTTACTTATATTGATATTTTGAATATCATCCTTATGTTTATAATTCGGTGGATGAATAGGTTGAAACATAGAACCACTATCATATTTATTTTTCTTAACAGAGTCCTTATTTTGAGGTTTAGATCTTTCCTTTAAATATTTAGATAGAGGTCTAAACAAGACGAGTATACCAAAGCCTACAACAACCAAAACAGCTATAGTTAAAATCCATATTCGGAATCTCTTAAAAAAAGAAGGTTTAGGTTTTATATCCGTAAACTTAACATTATCTATAACACTCTCGAAAAAGTCGGCCTGCTCTTGAGTTATCTCTTCGCTATAAGAGTGAAGGGTTATATTTACAGCTTTGCCGTTTATAATAGTGTAATAATCTAAGGACGCTTTTAAGAGGTGATTTTCCGCAGTATAAAATACTGACTTCAAAAACTTAGCATATTTTTGGTCGTACACTTCACATGAGGCATAGTATTCACTTGTATTAAGCATTGCATCTCTAATAGCTTGAACCTTCGACTCCGAAACACTATTTAAATTATATATTTTATTAGTATATTGAGTCTCCTGCATACTCAATGTTATTTCGAATGTTTTGTTAGGGCTTATGGCATTTAAATAAATATTTGAATCGATATATTTTTGCTCTAAAGCATTTTTATCAAGACCTGCAGTACCTAAATTAGGATCCATTGCATCAATATTTCTTGAAAAAACTATCAATTTTTCAGGGAGGGTTATTTGTAATGGTACCTCATCCACTGAATATGTTTTAAGGGGCTGTTCACAATAAGCAGTTATAAAAAAGTTGTTTAAAATAATTGTTATAAATAAAACTTGTAATATTCTAATAACTTTATGCTTCATATTATATCTAATTCCCCCTATTCATATATTAAAATATATATTTAAATTATAAACGCATAAATCTTTAAAGGCAAGAATTTTATCATAATATACACAAAAGAAAATTTTAGATTTTTTATTGCCATTAAACTACAAAAATCAGCTTTATTCAAGTAACTTATAAAAAAAACAGCAATAGAAAATTCTATCGCTGTTTTTGGTAATTTTATATTGCTAAATTACTCACCATATTTTGCTTTTTTGTTATATTCCTTTGTTACAACAAATCCAATACAACTTGTAATTATTAATACAATCAAAGGAACAATATTGCTGCTGTCACCTGTTTCGGGATATGTCGCTGAAGATGTCTCATTAGTATCCTGTGTGAATTCTTTGTTTTCATTAGTACCCTGTGTTAACCCTGTATCCTCATCGACTTTTGCTGAATCTTCGGAAGTCTTTTTAACCTCAAATGTTGTACTGCACTCGCCATCTACATAAACAAAGGTAATTTCATGGTTTCCTTCTGAAAGTTTTTCCAAGTAATCAGCTTTTAATGTAACAATTGTAGATCCTGAAACCGCTGTATAGTTACTTGCATCTATCAATGTACTGTCAATTTTTATACCCGTAAATTTACTAAAATCTCCATCTGCACGGAAAGTAAGTGTTCCATCGCTGTTTTGTGCCCAAGAGCTGTTAGTTCCCTCAATAACCTTATATGAAGAAGTACTTTCAGCCGCCGTAGGAGTCATCGTTAGGTCGACCATACCCGAAAATTGTTGCTCATTATCGGAACTGTCGCGGTTAAATGCTACCTCCTGGCCATTGATCTTCAGCTTGGTGTTCTCACTGAAGACCCAGCCATCTAAGCTTCCTTCTGCACTCGTTGTAAAATAAATCATATAGGTATATGTCTTATCCTTGTCAAAGGTAGTGATAATCTTGCCGCCCCAGACTTGAAGATGGTCATCGTTGTTGAACCACTCACTGGAACTAATACCCTCGCCGTCCGTTTTCCACGCTTCAAAGACAAAACGATACCTGGTATCCGATATGGTCCCCGTGAATACCGGCGCATCTCCGTCCTTGAAATTTAAGGTTGCGTTGTTAATTTCAACGACTTCAATTTCTTTAAGATCTTGAGGTTTTATTGTCTTTACAGCGGTAACAAAAAGGCTTGTCCCGGTGTTTGTTATATTTTTCGCGTCTACCTTATTGGCATTTACTAATAAAGAACTTTTAGGAGAAAAAGCATACCCGTCTTTTGCTTTCAAAAAAATGCTATACATATAGCTCTTGCCTTCTTGGAATGCTGTGATTTTTTGATCCTCTCTAAGTGAGTCGTTCTTATTTTTATCAGAGTACCAATAAGCAACAGGTTCTAATCCATTTGAAGTCTGCTCCATTTGCTCCCAATATTCATACTTTATCTCATAAAAATCCTCATATGGATCACATTTATATGCAGTTGCTTTTGGTGCATCACCCGGTTTATAGTTAAAGGTAACGCCCTCGATATCCACATCACCAATAGCTGTATTACTTGAACCGTCATTAACATTAACAGTAACCTCGTTAAAGTAGATAGTTACCTCTGTCCCATCGGCATTACGGTCATAGCTCAAAAATGTACAAACTTTACCATCACAAATTAAATTGATACTACTACTGTCAGCCGGGAAAACATACCTTTCTTTTACCTGCAATGTTACACCATAATGATAAGTAACCCCTGCGGTAAGGCAAGCAGGTGCATCTGTCTTCTTCAAAATATTGGAACTTGATCCGGTTTCTTTCCAAATTTCATCCACAATTTGCATCTGATTTGCGCACTCAGAGTTAGGATTAACCTCCGCTGTGAAAGCAACAGGCTGTGTTGAATCGAAAATTTTAAATACATTTCCCACATCCACAGTAGTGATAGTAACTGAATCGTCTCCTTCCGCAAAAACTGTCGTTGCTGCAAGTCCCAACGTCATACAAAGTACAAGCAAAAGACTTACAAATCGCCACGCATAATTAAACTTCCTGGTTTTTCCCATTTAAAAGACCTCCTCAACTATTTTTTATTTATTGTGTATAAAACACTTGACATCATGATTATAACATCAAAAATTTTGCATATCCATATAATTCCCTAATAGGCAATATGACACTTTGGAAACTACCACTTTTTATATATTTACTATGTAATAAACTAAAAATGGCATAGTACCAAAAACTATGCCATCTAAAAACACATATAAGTAAAGGGCTTATTAGATATCTACAATTCAGCCTTTTAAATTTTTCCGCTTTATTAATAATTCTGCTTTCTTTCTTCAAAATAAGATCTTTCGTGTTTACATACTGGGCAAACACCTGGAGCTTTTTTACCCTTATGAATATGTCCACAGTTTCTACATATCCACTCAACTTCTTCGTCCTTTTCAAACACCTTATTTTCCTTTATGTTTTCGGCAAGTTTGAGATATCTTTCCTCGTGATCTTGTTCTATATCAGCTACCTTGCCCATAACAACCGCAATTTCATTAAAACCCTCTTCTTTTGCTTGATTTGCAAATTCTCTATACATCTCGGCCCATTCATAATGTTCTCCTCTTGCCGCATCCAATAGACACTCAAGCGTAGAATTAAGTATATCTCCTCTTAAATATTTGAACCAAATCTTTGCGTGCGCCTTTTCGTTTGAGGCAGTTTCCTCAAAAATATCCGCTATTTGTTGATATCCATTCTTTCTTGCAGCACTTGCATAAAATGCATATTTAGTTCTTGCTTGCGATTCACCGCCAAATGCAGCCATCAAGTTTTTTTCAGTTTTGCTTCCTTTAAGTTCCATAAAATAAAACCTCCTTAATTTTATATTATTGGAAAATCAAGGAGGTTTATTCAATTAATTATTAAAAATATTTTTGTATATATCACCTTTCTTCAATCCTGACACGGAAGCTGCCTTTTTTGCTGCATCAGAATGAGAAAATCCCTTTTTTATCAAATCATTAGCTATTTCTATGGCTTCGTCTATTGTGTAAACCTTCTCGCCTATTGTTGACCCTTCGACAATTAGTACTATTTCACCTTTTGGCTTCTCTTGCTCAAACCTTTTTAATGCCAATTCAAGATTTGTTTTAATTACCTCTTCATGAATTTTAGTAAGCTCTCTAACTATGCTTATGTTTCTATTGCCAAGTATCTCGTACATATCTTCAAGGGTTGATTTCAGTTTATGAGGAGCCTCATAAAAAATCATCGTCCTTTTTTCATCTATAAGCTCTAATAGATGTTCTTTTCTTCTTTTCTTATTCATGCTAAGGAATCCTTCAAAGGTAAATCGACCCGTCTTCATTCCTGAAATTGCCAAGGCCGATACAGCCGCACAAGGACCCGGTATAACGGTTACCTCAATATTATTTTCAATGCACTGGCCAACAAGTTCTTCACCCGGGTCTGATATTGCCGGCATACCCGCATCTGAAACCAAGACACAGTTTTCTCCATTTTTTATCCTTTCACAAATAATTTCGCCCTTTTGAAATTTATTATGCTCAAAGTAGCTTATCATTGGCTTTTTTATACCAAAGTGATTTAAAAGTTTTATTGTCACCCTTGTATCTTCTGCTGCTATAAAGTCACAACTTTCAAGTGTGTCTATAGCTCTTGAAGAAAAATCATTTAGATTTCCTATGGGTGTTCCCACCACAAAAAGTTTACCGCTCATTTTTTGTTTTCTCCATATTCTCCATAAATTTTTCTCATTTCGCCTGAAATGCTCCCATCAATATTTTCTATAAACAAAGGAGGCATAACCCTAAGTCCCGGGTTTCCGCCTTTTCTCCCTTCAATTAAAAATAATTTTGGCTCCTTATTTTCTCTATGATGTACAAATCTTAATCGTTTAGGTTCAAGATCAGCCAGTCTCATAGCATCTATTACATCACACAAGCGTTCAGGACGAAGGCATAGGCAAAATCTTCCCTTAAAATTTAGTAGTTTCGATGCAACACATGCTATATCATAGATAGTACACTCTTTTTCATGCCTTGCAATGATTTCCCCTTGATGACTGCTTTGAATTCCTGACCCTAATTTCTTATAAGGCGGATTGCAAACCACAAGATTAAAGCCCCCAAATTCGATTTTTCCCTTTAACTCCTTTAAATTTGAGTTTATTACTTTTATTTTATCTTCTAATTGATTCATTGAAATAGATTTATGTATAAGGTCGCAAGCATCCTGCTGTATCTCAACTGCGTGTATGGAAAGGCATTTATTGTCCCTTGCCCATAAAAACGGTATCGTACCGCATCCAGAACCTAAGTCAACACACTTGTCGTTATCCCTAGGATTAGAAAAATCCGCAAGCAATATAGTATCAGTCGTAAAATGATGTATGTTTGAAACCATTATTTTCATAGATTTGCCTAATGGTTCTATATGTTCATTTACAATGTTGTCCAAATTTATCACCTTCCCAAAAAATATTATAATTGGATTTTATTTTAAGGTCAAATAGGCATCACTGATTCTTATATGTCAAAGGTTTAATTTAATATAACAATAACTATTGGCCTTAGATTTTTTAATATTGCTTTTTACACAAACTTTAAAAATAAGACATCCCGTTATGACAAACACTGACCCAAAACAAGAAGTATAATTACTTTGATGTATGCAGTACAAGCTAATAATTTATAATGGTGGTGCATTTATTTTGAACAACACTAAAGTCAACAAAGCGCGGGAAGGATCAATACTCATAAATTTGTTTTCAAATAAATTTATGAAATCTATAATAATTCAAGTTACATACTTTATTATGGGTGTTTTAGTATCCAGATCCGTTGTCTTGGGGAATTACTCCCCGTTTGGGGCAGCACTTTTGGCAGCTGCACCCTACCCTAACACATGGTTTACACTTGCAGGTTCGATATTGGGATATACAATCCCATCTTCAATTGCAGGCAGTCTTAGATATATAGCAACTGCCTTGGCAATTGTCGCAATACGCTGGACATTAAACGACCTAAAAAAATTAATATCTCACCCTCTATACGCTCCTCTTATTGCATTTATTCCCACCATAGCTACCGGGTTTGCAATGATTATTATTCAGGGTATAGACTCCGCATCGGTAATTACAGTAATAACCGAATCAATGCTTTCTGCGAGCGGCGCATACTTTTTTAGCAAAAGTATATCTCTTACAAATACAAAGCTTGGAATAAGCACCATGGATCAACAAGAATTTGCGTGTGTATCCATGGCTGTATTTATAATGATTCTCTCCTTGGCTCCTATTAGCATCGCCGGCGTATCGATAGGCAGAATTATCGCAGTACTTATTATATTAATTTGCTCTAAATACGCAGGGGTTGCCGGTGGAAGCGTCTCGGGAATAGCATCCGGAGTAGTATTCAGTATTTCTTCAACTAATTTTCTTTATCTTTCGGGAGTATATGCCTTTTCAGGAATGATGGCGGGATTATTCTCGCCTATAGGAAAAATAGGCATAGCTTCTGCTTTTATTCTTTCTAATGCCATAGTATCCTTAGAATCTGGCGATTTAACTTTAGTTATTACGGGACTATATGAAGTAATGGCATCGACAATCATATTCATGCTGATACCCCAAAAAGCCCTTGATAAATTTTCCGGTATATTTGAAAGGCCACAAGAAAATACAAAGTTAGATTTGCTTAGAAATTCTATTATAATGCGCATTAACCATGTATCAAGGGCCCTTGGGGCTGTATCAGATTCAGTGGAATCAGTGTCTGAAAAACTTGTTAAAATAAGCACTGATGACTTTAAATGGGTATTTACAAGGGCTGTTGATGAAAACTGCCATAGATGCGGATTAAAGGTCTTTTGTTGGGAAAAAGAATATGATCAAACTCGAAAAACATTTGAAGAAATGAAATCCCCTTTAATCATAAACGGAAAAATTGATGAAAACGACTTATCTCAAAAATTTAGTGAACGATGCTGCAAATTTCCCGAAATGATAAGATCTGTTAACAGAAACTACGATGAATACCTTATTAAAGAAGCCGCAAGCAGAAGAATGGACGAAATACGAAGCGTAATAGGTGAACAATTTTCAGGAGTAGGCGAACTTTTAAAGGATATAGCAAATGAATTTTCAGAATATGAAGTCTTTGATAATAAAACCGCAGAACAAATAATGTCGTTCTTAAAAAATTCTGAAATGCTCCCTGTGGACGTAAGCTGCCGAATAAACAAGTTTGACAGAATGTCAATAGAAATCGATTTAGTTAACTTGGATCAACGAAAAATCAAAAAACTTGAGCTTTCCGATTCCCTATCCAGAGTTTGTAGGAGAAAGTTAGATGTACCGTGTATAAGCTATACCCCACAAAGGTGCAAAATACAGCTTAGCCAACGTCCTAATTACTATGTTGATGTTTGCGCATCGCAACACATATATAAAAACGGTAAATTATGCGGTGATAACTACTGTTATTTTAACGATGGAATGGGAAGGCTTGTAGCAATAATAAGTGATGGCATGGGAACAGGCGGAAGAGCTGCTGTAGACGGAGCCATGACAACAGGAATACTCTCAAAACTTATAAAGGCCGGATTAAGCTTTGATTCCGCATTAAAAATAGTTAACTCTGCGATGATAGTAAAGTCAGGAGAAGAATCTCTTTCCACTATTGATATTTCCTGCATAGATTTATTTACAGGTGAGGTTCAATTTATGAAGGCAGGAGCACCTATAACATTTGTAAAAAGAAACGGTTCAGTTATATGCATCGAGGCCCCGTCATTACCAATAGGAATACTTACAAATGTTGAATTTTCAAAAAAATCAATAAAATTAGAAGAAGATGATATGATTTTAATGGTTTCGGACGGAGCTTTAGCTACTGGTGACCGCTGGATAGAAAAAGAATTCCAAAATTGGGACAGTAATGATACAGACGCTCTTGCAAATTACTTAATAGATGAGGCTATAAGTCGAAGAAAAGACGGCTATGACGATGATATTACTGTATTAGTGGCAAAATTAAAGGAATATTAATTATTAAAACTTTAGGTTTACAAACTATACTTTATATGGTATAATATTTGATGGAATGTTTGCCCCTTTCTCGGTTATATGGGTAAATCCTTTTTAGTGGGTTTTTCACCTGCCTATAACTGTGATTGTCATTCCTTAATATAGGGTAAATAATTTATTTAAAAGGTGGAAAAGAAATGCTTAAAGCAGAAAAAGACGCTATCATCAAAGAATATGCTAAACATGAGGGTGACACAGGTTCACCGGAAGTTCAAATCGCTCTTTTAACTAAGAGAATTAATGATCTTACAGATCACCTAAGAATCCACAAAAAAGACCATCACTCCCGTCGTGGACTTCTAAAAATGGTAGGTCAAAGAAGAAGCTTACTTAATTATCTAACCAAAACCGATATCGAAAGATACCGTTCTATTATCGCAAGGCTTGGTATTCGTAAGTAATTATTTTATTAATATAGGCGGGCAGCTCAGCTGCCTGCCTATAATGTCATTTTCAATAAATTAAATAATGTAAAGAGGTCTGTTTTTGGTATTAGCAGTTAAACGATCGCTTTTTTTCAAAACGATGGTTTTATTGCTAAACTAAACTCCTCTTTACTAAACAGGAGGAACAAATTATGTTTGAAAATTTTAAAGTATTTAAAACGACTTTGGCAGGGAGACCCCTTGTAATAGAAACCGGAAAAATGGCTCAGCTTGCAAACGGTTCTTGCTTGGTAAGATATGGTGATACCTGCGTACACGTGGCTGTAACAGCATCCGAAAAACCCAGAGACGGTATAGACTTTTTCCCTTTGTCAGTAGACTTTGAAGAAAAACTATACGCAGTAGGTAAAATCCCAGGGTCATTCTTAAAAAGAGAAGGAAAACCAAGCGACAAAGCAATACTCACTTCAAGAGTAATCGACAGACCAATCAGACCTCTTTTCCCAAAAGATATGAGAAATGATGTCTCGGTAGTTTGTACCGTTATGTCTGTTGAACCGGATTGCTCACCTGAAATTGCAGCTATGATAGGTACATCAATTGCAATCAGTATATCCGATATTCCTTGGAACGGACCTATATCCGGCGTAAGTGTCGGCTACATCGACGGCGAGTTTATCATAAACCCAACCGAAGCTCAAAGAGAAATCTCTCAAATGGCAGTTACTGTCGCATCAACTGATAAAAAAATTGCAATGATTGAAGCAGGCGCTAAGGAAGTATCCGACGAAGTCATGCTAAACGGTATACTTGAAGGCCACAAGGCAAACCAAGCAATTATTGCATTTATAAAGGGCATTCAAAAAGAAATAGGAAAAGAAAAATTCAGCTATGAAACTCACGAGCCTGATAATGAAATGTTTGAAGCTGTAAAGGCTTTTGCAGAAGAAGACGTAAAAGCAGCATTAGACACTGACGATAAAAAGGTAAGAGACGAAAGATTAAAACCTGTCTACAATAAAGTCCATGAACATTTCGATGAAATATATCCCGATATGGAGGACTTAATCGATGCCTGCATGTACAAAACTCAAAAGTACATTGTAAGACGCTGGTTACTTGACGAACAAAAACGTGTGGACGGAAGAAAGATGGATGAAATAAGACCGCTTGCTGCTGAAGTATCTCTACTTCCAAGGGTACACGGTTCAGGAATGTTTACAAGAGGTCAAACTCAAGTTTTGACTATAGCTACTTTAGGACCTATAAAGGATCAACAGCTCCTAGACGGTATCGATAACGAAGAATGCAAGCGCTATATGCACCACTATAATTTCCCATCTTATTCCGTCGGCGAAACAAGGCCAAGCAGAGGTCCCGGTAGACGTGAAATAGGACATGGTGCACTTGCAGAAAGAGCCCTTCTACCGGTTATACCTTCCGTTGATGAATTTCCCTATGCTTTAAGATTGGTTTCTGAAGTAATAAGCTCTAACGGTTCAACATCCCAAGCATCAGTCTGCGGGTCAACCTTAGCACTTATGGATGCAGGTGTGCCGATAAAGGCTCCCGTTGCAGGTATATCATGTGGTCTTGTAACCGAGGGCGACAGATTCTTAACCATGGTAGATATCCAAGGTCTTGAAGACTTCTTTGGGGATATGGACTTCAAAGTTGCCGGCACCCATAAGGGAATCACTGCAATCCAAATGGACCTTAAAATTGACGGCCTAACTCCTGAAATTATAAAGGAAGCCTTAGAAAAAACTCACAAGGCAAGAGACTATATTTTAGATGATATAATGTTAAAAGTTATAGATAAGCCAAGAGCAGAGCTTTCTAAGTATGCACCAAAAATGATTACCATTTCCATCCCTGTCGATAAGATACGTGAAGTCATAGGTTCAGGCGGAAAAGTCATTCAAAAGATATGTGCAGAATGTGACGTTAAGGTCGACATCGAAGAAGATGGACAAGTATTTATATCAGGAGTTGACAATGAAAATTGTAAACGTGCATTAACAATTATAAATACTATAGTTAATGACCCTGAAGTAGGAAGCATCTATAAAGGTAAAGTTACGAGAATTATGGACTTTGGCGCATTTGTTGAAATTGCCCCCGGTAAGGAAGGATTATGCCACATATCTAAGCTTGATGTTAAGCGTGTCGAAAAAGTCACTGATGTTGTAAATGTCGATGATGAAATCTTCGTCAAAGTAATTGAAATAGACGACAAAGGAAGAATTAACCTTTCAAGAAGAGATGCAATGGCTGAAATCAGCGGTATAAAACTCGAAGACAATAAACCGGACTTTCATAAAAGGCCAAGAAATCCAAGATACAATAACCACGAAAAATCAACCCATTAAATAAAACATAAGCCTCCGGTCGAGCCGGAGGCTTATATTCAAAATGGTTTCTAAATCAAAAATAAATTTTAACGTATTAAATCAAAACAGAAAGGAAAATATTCTTGAAGATATTTGTTAGGGAAAAATCTTTTTACAAAACCTTTTTTGCTATATCGCTATCGATTGCTCTTCAAAATATCATAGTATATAGCGTCAATATGGCTGATAATGTCATGCTTGGAACATATAACGAGATTTCCTTGGCGGCAGTTGCCTTAGCTAATCAAATACAGTTTATACTCCAAATGTTAGTAATTGGAATAGGTTCAGGAGTAATGGTAATTTCCTCAAGATATTGGGGAAGAAAAGAAGTTGGGGTAATTAAGAAAACCTTGGGAGTAGGCCTAATCCTTGGTATTGCAGTATCTTTTCTCTTGCTTATTTTAGTCCTTTTATTCCCCAAAAGCATATTATCAATACTTACCAATGAAACCCAAATTATAGATGAATGCTGCAAATACCTTAAAATCATATGCTTTTCATATATTTTCTTTGCTATTTCAAATATATTAGTTTCCTCACTTAGAAGTGTAGAAACTGTAAAAATTGGGTTTATTGCTTCTGCAATTGCCTTTTGTGTAAACGTCTCTTTAAATTACATCTTGATATACGGTAAATTTGGATCACCAGAATTTGGAATAAGAGGCGCTGCAGTAGCTACACTCTCAGCTAGAATTATAGAATGTATTGTTGTAATCTTTTATATTAAATTTATTGATAAAAAACTTCTAATCAAATTTAGAGATCTTTTGAAATTCAATAAGGAGTTCTTCATGAACTTTATAAGAGTGGCCCTACCTATCGCATCGTCTGATGCCCTTTGGGGAATTGCTATTACAGTACAAGCGGCTGTTTTGGGCCATATGGGAGCAAGTGTCATAGCTGCAAATTCAATAGCAATTGTGCTATTTCAAATCTTGACGGTATTATGTTTTGGAGCTGCAAATGCTTCGGCAGTTATCATAGGAAAGACAATTGGAGAAAATAAAATAGAATCCGCCAAACAATATGCAAAAACCATGCAAGTCCTATATATCATTATAGGTATTATCGCAGGAATACTATTAATCGTAAGCAAAGACTTTATATTAGGTTTTTATGCTATATCACAAGAAACAAAGACTCTTGCATCTCAATTTATAATAGTAATAGCGTCATTTACTGCAGTTACATCCTATGAGACAGGAATTATAGTAGGAATACTAAGAGGAGCAGGATCAGCTAAATTTGGACTTTTTATGGATTTAATTTCAATGTGGTTTGTAGCATTGCCAATATCCATTGTCGCAGCATTTGTTTTACACCTTCCTGCATTTATAGTATATATATGCTTACGACTTAATCAGTTTGTAAATGCTATAATTGGGTTTTTCAAAGTCAATAAGGGAAATTGGATAAAAAATCTTGAAGTATAAATATATAAAATGGAGAGATAAAATGGAAAAAATAACACTTAAAAACGGCATTAGAATACTACTTGAAGAACAAGAAACATCTAAGACCGCTTGTTTTGGAATTTGGGTTAAGAGCGGCTCAATATATGAAAATGAACAAAATAATGGCATTTCTCACTTTATTGAGCACATGGTCTTCAAGGGAAGTGAAAAAAGAAATGCACGAGAAATCGCTGAGCAAATGGACTATATAGGCGGTCAATTAAACGCTTTTACTGCTAAAGATTATACATGCTTCTATGCCAAAACCCTCGATTATCATGTCCCTGAAGGTTTTGATATCCTTTGTGATATGGTCTCAAAAGCTAAAATGGATTCTAATGACATCGAAACTGAGAAAAAAGTTGTATTAGAAGAAATAAATATGAGTGCAGATATGCCGGACGATAGAGTAGTTGAAAATATGTATAAATCCGTTTTCAACGGTTCCTCCCTAGCTATGCCTATATTAGGAAAAGAAGAGACACTTAAAAATATAAATTATGAATCTATATCGTCTTACATGAAGGAAAATTACTCAGCTGATAAAATCGTCATAGCTATATGCGGCAAATTCGATAAGGATAAATTTATCGATATTGCGAATAAATACTTTTGCGATTTCAAACCCTCTTCTAATAGCACACAACTATCCCCCATTATATATAATAAATCCAAAAGCATAATATTTGATGATTGCGAACAAGTTCATATAAACATCGCTTTCAAAGGTATAAACAGTTTTGATGAAAAAAGGTATGCTCTTAGTGTCTTAAACATTATTGCAGGAGCAAGCAGTTCATCAAGATTATTCCAAAGAATAAGAGAAGACCTTGGCCTTGCATATTCTGTCTACTCCTCGGCCACCTCATATAAAGATACAGGACTTTTTGAAGTACAAACTGCAGTAAATCCATCCTGCGCTCAAAAGGCTTATCAAGAAATTATCTCCATATTATCTAACCTAAAAAACGGAGTAACAGAACTTGAATTTAAACGCGCTAAAGAACAGCTTAAGTCAGGTCTTCTAATGGGATTGGAATCAAACGCGTCAAGGGCAGGATTTATGGGTAGAAATGAATTGCTTAAAAACAAGATTAGAAGAGAAGACGATATAATAAACTATGTAAATTCCGTCACAATTCAAGACGTATATAACATAGCAAATCAAATTATAGATATAGATAACCATTCATTATCAGTTGTAGGCCCTTTAAAAGACTTGCAGCTTGATGCTTAGATACCACATAACAGCAATTTTTAAAATAATCATTTTTATTGACTTTAAATCTTTTAGTGTGATAAAATCAATCTATCTTATTTTAAAATATTATTAAATAATTAACCAAATATGACACGGAGTGAAATTATGAAAAAAATTGGTTTAGTACCTAAATTAATTGCAGCTATAGGTTTAGGTATATTAATCGGCGCATTTTTACCTGCGCCGGCGATAAAAATATTTATTACCTTTTCAGAGCTGTTTGGGAACTTTTTAAAATTTATTGTCCCGCTTATGATCATAGGATTTGTAACAGTAGGTATTGCCGACCTAACAAAAGGTGCAGGAAAACTTTTAGGCATTACAACGATTTTAGCTTATTTATCGACAGTAATTGCCGGAACGATTGCATTCTTTGTTGCAATTAACCTTTTCCCAAGTTTTATGGATTCATCTTTACTTGCAACAATAGGAAATCCTGATGAAACAAGCCTTACTCCATACTTTACCATAGATATCCCCCCTATCTTAGACGTTACATCGGCTATAGTATTTGCATTTATCATGGGGCTTGGTATAAGTACACTTAGGTCAAGTAAAAAAATAGGTGATACCTCATACCTTGTCTTCTCGGAATTTTCGACAATTATAGTAAAGGTCCTAGAGAAGGTTATCATCCCGTTCTTGCCTCTATATATTTTAGGAACATTTGCTAATATGACATACAGTGGGGAAGTCTTCGCCATCATATCTGTCTTATGGAAAGTATTCTTAGTTGTAATCATTCTTCATGTTATATACATATCTTCACTATTTTTCTTAGCAGGCGGAATCGGAAAGAAAAATCCAATAACCCTTATCAAAAACCAAATACCCGGTTACGTAACGGCCATAGGTACTCAATCTTCTGCTGCATGTATACCCGTAAATCTAAAATGCTCTGAAAAAAACGGTACATCCAAGGAAATATCAGAATTTGTAGTACCATTATGTGCAACTATCCATATGGCCGGAAGTATTATCACTATTACATGCTGCGTAACCTCTGTTTTACTAATATTCAATATGCCCGTTAGCTTTAATATAATGATGCCTTTAGTTTTTGCTTTAGGTATTGCTATGATCGCAGCACCTGGGGCTCCGGGTGGATCTATCATGGCTGCTCTACCGTTTTTGCCTATAGTAGGCATAAGCTCCGAGGGGGCTATCGCAAGCCTACTTATTGCATTATATATAACTCAAGACAGCTTTGGAACTGCCGCAAACATTTCAGGAGATAATGCATTGGCTGTAATAGTTGATTCTATATATAAAAAGTTTATAAAGAAGAACATAAGCGATGAAACTGATGAAAGCACAGTTGAAAATAATAAAGAATCTGCCTGTCAGTAAAGCCCATAATGAATTTTTACATAAGTAATACGAATATACTGTATAGTCTATAAATACTTTATTTAAAAACATTTTTATAGGGGGGATAAAATTATGATAGGTATTATTGGTGCTATGAAAATCGAAGTCGATTGCATTACAAGTCTTATGAAAGATAAAACAATAGAAACTATCAGCTCTATTGAATACCATAAAGGCAAAATAAACGGTAAAGACTGCGTTTGTGCCATAGGTGGAGTGGGAAAGGTTAATGCCGCAATTTGTACTCAAACAATGATATTAAAATATCAGCCTAATATTATTATAAATACGGGTGTAGCAGGTGGTATAATAAACGAAATGCACGTTGGAGATATTGCAATAGCTACAAGCGTAATGCAACATGATATGGATACAAGCGCTGTTGGCGATCCAAAAGGCATGATATCCGGTATAAATATTATAGACATACCATGCAGTATTGAATTAGTTCAAAAACTTAAAGATTTTTGTTGCTCTAAAGATATAGCATTTTTTGCAGGAACTATTGCAACAGGGGACCAATTTATTAATGAAGGGCGAAGACTTAAAAAAATTGCTCAATCCTTCAATGCAATAGCTTGTGAAATGGAAGGCGCAAGCATTGGTCAAGTTTGCTACATAAATAATGTTCCATTTGCAGTAGTACGGTCAATTTCAGACACTGCCGATAACAATGCCTCCATAGATTATGCCAATTTTTCTAAAAAGGCCGCAGAGATTTCTGCCGATATTGTCATAAGCCTTGTTAAAACTTTATAAACTATCACTTTCTTTTATCCACAATTTTAAAGTTTTCCAAACTTTCCACAAGGTTTTCAACATCTCTCAACGGAAGCTGTTTTACTTTAAAGTAATCTACAGTCTCCGAAAAGAAATAAACCTTTGCGTTACATAGTTTAGAAAAACGTTGAATAGGATTTTGACTTATTAATATATATTGAAGCTTATCCAATAATATTACACTTGATGTGAGACTTAGGCGACGATAACTGCTTATTAAAATAGAGTTCTCACATATCGAAAGTCCCGCATCCTTATAAGCCATTATCCTCACCATCAACCACCATAATAAAAACACAAATAAAAATACCGTTATAAATACTATGAGTCTAATATAATATCCAAAAAACAAAAAAACAAATAAAAATATGCTAAACAATAACATAATAGCTATAGCAGGACTTCTTATATAGCTCCAAAATGCATTTTTAGGCGGTATTATACGTTTTTTATCAACTAACTTAAAATCTAATATTTTATTAAGATACAATCTTAATTCTCTCTTTGAGGAGGCAGCAATAAGCATTCGCTGCTCTCCTTTTTCTTTTCCTATTCCTATTGCGTTTATATATGTTGTGTAAAGCCTTAAAACCCTCATTAAAAGAGTTTGCCTTATGGAAATCGCATTAATATCGCCTATGCTCATTATTTGATGCCTTTTATTTATAATCCCCCTTTTTATTACTATATCATCATCTTTTTTTAAAACTTTAAAGTTTGCATATCTAAGAAGCATAACTAAAAATGCAATTGTCCATCCAAACAACATGATATATGCAATTCCCGCAGCTATAGGTGGTATGCCAATAGCCAAAAAACGTATGCCTATATTTATGGTTTCATAAAAATTATCGCTCAACTCTTGGCTTAGTATCTTCCCTGCCTTGCTTACAAACGGCACTGCTATAAGCAAACCCGTTGCAGGGTTTGACCACGAAGCCGCAGTAATTATCATCTTTAACGTTTCCCCTTTATAGATTAAATCTAATCCCTCTTTTGGAAACATCTTTTTTAATGTTAAATTTAATCTATTTGCATTAAGAGTAATGTCTATGTTTGAATTACTATACGACTTTGAGGGAATATCTAGGCTAAGCTTCACAGCCCCAAACAATGACGGGACAAAATTATTTTTAACGTTTATAAAATGTATATTATTATATGGCATTAAGGATATTTTTCTTATAAACAAGCCCTTTTTTACATAAAAGTATCTATCCCCTGCCCTATAAAAACTATTTTTATACTCTAATATACAAATCCATATAAGAACGGTAAGCACCAATATGTTCATACTAAGTGTGCTTATAATTTCAGTTATATTATAGGAGAGAAAAACTATTTGTTGTAAAAATGGAATTATTAATACAAACCAAAATTTAGAAATATATTCAAAAACAGTATAAAAATGTACTCTATGTTTTTTCATTTTAATCTCCTATATAAACTCCTTTTTATGTTTAGTGCTGTCCTATTGTCTAAGGCCGGTATCTTTATTTTACCCCCTGCTGTATAAAAAACTAATGTACTAAGGTAAAGTATACGTTCATCTATTCCTTGGCGCACTTCTATATACTGGAGTTTGTCTATACTAAACGTAATTCTTTTGGTAAAAAATACTCCATAACACAAATTAAGATTCCTTGAATTTATAAAAAACGAAAAATTTTTATATTTCTTATATGAATAGAAAAAAAATAGGAACATAAATATCGCAAAAATAGTCGATAGGGAAAATAAATAAAGATGAAAATTAATTATTCCCAAAAGTCCTAATATAAAACTTATAAAAGAACAAACCAACGTATATCGTACCCTAAACACCAGTATGCTTTTTCTTGAAATTGATCTATACATAGCAAACTATCACCCAACTTTATTATTCCAAAAAATATAAAATAAATAGGATTATATTGATTTAAAAAAAATCACAAATTTATTTGAATTTTAAATCAAAAACATGTATAATGTTATAGAAGTTATTTTTGACGGTTTTTGCACACTAACAATTGTATTTTAAAGGGGAGAAATTTCTTTGAATACCAATTTATATTTTAGAAGAGAATTAAACAGCCAAAACAACATTCCAAAAAAACAAATAATATCACTCCTAGTTAAAGATGACTCAGGGGTCCTACTTAGACTAACTAAAATTTTTAGCACATACAACATAAACATTGAAAGCATAACCGTCGGAAAGACTCAAAACGATAAAGAGCTTAGGATAAATTTTTTAATATGTTCTAAGCCATATAAGCTAAATGATTTTATAAGAAAAATTTCTTCTTTACAAAATGTTATAAAGGTAATATCTTTAGATGAAGAAGAATCTATAGGTGGCGAGCTTGTACTTGTAAAATTAAAGGCCTCCGCTCAAGACAGACCTATCATACATAAGATAGCATTCACATATGGGGCCAAAGTTATAGATATAAGCCAAAATAGTCTAACATTGCAGTTCTTTGGCACTATAGATGAAATAAGTGAACTATTGAGCCACCTTGAGCCTCGTGGAATATTAGAAGTCGCAAGGACTGGTTACATTGCATTAGAAAAAGGCGACAGCACTATAATTTAATATACAAAGAATAAAAAGCAGATTCGTAAAATATACGATCTGCTTTTTTGTTATATCGATTAGTTTTTAACTTCTAGTTAGAAAACCTATCTAATATCATGTTAGCGCATTTATACACATTTCCTCCGCCAATAGTAAGGACTAAGTCCCCCTCTTTGGCGTTTTCACTTATATAATCCGTTATATCTTCAAATGTATCTATGCATACGCAATTTTCTATTTTGTCGCCTAAATCTTGCGAAGTTACGTTATAGGTGTTAGTTTCCCTTACAGGAAGTATTTCGGATATTATAACTCTATCTGCAATAGATAAGGCCTTTGCAAAGTCATCCATAAGCAAAAATGTCCTCGAATAGGTATGAGGCTGGAATACCGCCCAAACTCTCTTAAATCCCATGGACATAGCAGAATTAAGCACAGCCCTTAGCTCTGTTGGGTGATGAGCAAAATCATCGGCAATAACTACACCTTTTCTCTTGCCAAGAATCTCAAATCTTCTATGAACCCCCGTAAATTTCTCCAAAGAATCGGCAATATCACTTATCGAGGCTCCAAGATAATGGCATGTAGTGATTGCAGCTAATGCATTGTAAATATTATGCCTGCCAGGGACATTTAAGGTTATATATCCAAGCTCTTCCCCATTATGCATCAATAAGAATTTACTTTGTATGCCGTGGTCTGTTGAAATATCCTTAGCATAGTAATCGTTGTTTTCGTTAAAGCCATAGGTAATAACTTTTTTGTCTAGTCCATCTATAGCATCTAACGTATTCTTATCATCACCGTTTACAACTAAGCAATCTGATGTTTGTTCTGCAAACTTTCTAAATGATTTTTTGATATTGTCGAGATTTTTAAAGTAATCCAAGTGGTCTGCGTCTATATTTAGTATAATCGAAACAGACGGCGACAACTTCAAGAAAGAATCTACATATTCGCAAGCTTCGCAAACGATAGTATCGGACTTACCAATATGGCTGTTACCCCCAACTAAAGGAAGTGTCCCACCTATAATAGCAGTTGGGTCGAGTTTAGAGCCTATAAGTACTTGAGTAATCATTGCCGTGGTACTGGTCTTTCCGTGAGTACCCGAAATTGCCACTGAATTTTTATACCTTTGGGTTA
Organism: uncultured Eubacteriales bacterium; assembly: GCA_934486915.1. Taxonomy (GTDB): domain Bacteria; phylum Bacillota; class Clostridia; order Oscillospirales; family Acutalibacteraceae; genus CAKSJY01. Next base: position 3,529 of record CAKSRC010000014.1, on the reverse strand, counting down.
AAAGTCCCAGCATAACTGACCTTTCAATTGTGGGAATATTTTTCTCTTTTGCCGCTACAATCTCAGGGTTATCTTGCTTTATTGCTGCCGAATATACTACAAGCTCAGCTCCTAATATATTCTCTTCTTTGTGGCCCATAAATACTGGGATGTTTCTACGTTTAATTCTCTCTAAAGTGTCAGATTCATATACATCAGAACCTGTAACCTCAAAGCCTTGTTCATTTAAAATTTCGGCCATAGGACACATTCCTGAGCCGCCTATCCCTATAAAATGTATTCTTTTTACTTTATCTAAAATTTCTTTATCGATCAATTAAAATGCACTCCTTGGTAAAATATACTATAAATATATTATATTACATTCCTACCTATTATTAAACAGCTTTTTTTGATTATTCAAATATAAAAGTGCTTATTATAGTTTTTTCTTTTTTAAAAGTTCTTTTAAAATATCTAAGGACTCGTGGTGGTTCTTATATTTAATGTTAGGGAACGCTTTAATAATTCTATTATAAAAGATTCTACGGGATTGAAACCTAATTTTAAGCATCTTACTTGGATTGTATTTTTCAAATTTCTCTTTAATCACATTTGGTGAAATTTTTATTTCAGAAAGCATAATATTAATTTTCATTGCAGTAATTATAGAAGCGGTCATATCTAAAATAAAGTATACAACAAATATTATAGCTAAAGTTTCAACTACGTTCTTAGGTAGAGAGTGAACAAGGTCCGAAAATCCCCTATGTATAAATTCCATAAAAAATACCGACATTAGTCCAAACAATAAAGAGTTTTTAAGGCAAACTCTTCCATTAATATTAAACTTATTCTCGGAATAGTCCCACCACTTAGCATGGAATATTTTTTCCATAATATAAGAAGTCAAGTATTCTAATGTACTTGTTAATATAACACTAAATATAAAAAGTAAAAAAACATAATGCCTAAATCTAGTAAGGCAAATGATAATAATAAGTGCTCCAAATCCATATATCGGACAAAACGGGCCGTTTAAAAAACCTCTATTTACAAATTGCTTTTTGGGTAATGAACAATATATAGTTTCACATAACCAACCTAAGAAACTATAAGCCGTAAAGTAAATGACTAAGTTAAATATATTAATACTCATTTTATTCTCCAATTAATTTTAGTTTGAAAAATTTTACCACATAGTGTATTATAAATTTTATATCAAATATTCAAGCATTAAGGGGGATTAATAACTAATGAATAAAATTTTAAATTCACTAATTTTGTTTAATATAATATTGATAGCCTACGCCATCAGTACCTTGGAAAGTGACATTGTTCCTATTCACTATAATGCAATCGGCACCGAAGATTCATGGGGAAACAAGTGGATATTATTAACTACTTCTTTTATCCCATTAATAATATCAATTATCTTTTATTTTTATAAAAAAGCTCCCCGTAATATGAATTCTAAAAAAAATAAAAAATACGAAAATTTATTTATATTGGGACTAATAATTTTCTTTATAATAATTTCTTGGATAAGCGTTATTCCACTTTACTCACAAAATCCAAATAAAAATAAAAACCTTATATATTACATATCAATAGCATTAGCATTTTTAATCATTGATACAAGCATTCTCATGCCTAAAATAGAGCAAAACAGGTCATTTGGCATAAGAACTCCATGGACTCTCAAAGACAATATAATATGGGCTAAAACGAATAAATTAGCAGGAATTGTGGGACAAATATGTGGATACATTATAATAGTAAACTCATTAATAGCACTAAACTTAAAATTTAAACCTTTATGTATTTACACACTTATAATTACTGCTATATCATTTATATTTATCCCATTAATATATTCATACGTTTTATATAAAAAAATTTTACAAGAATAATATATATCAATTAGGCTAAAGCTAAAGCGAGCAAATTTTTTAGCTCTTAACTTAAGTTACAAAGGGAAGTGAAAAAAATGCTTGATAGAATAGCTTTATGTCTACTAATAGTAGGCGGCATTAACTGGGGATCTATTGGATTATTCCAGTTTGATATAGTAGCGTGGATATGTGGTGGTCAAGACTCTATAATAAGCCGTATCATTTATATAATAGTTGCCGTTTCGGCAATTTGGTGTATATCTCTTTTATTTAGAGAAAATGAACTCATAAGCGACAATGCCTAATTATAAACAACTATCTTAAGACCAATTATTAAAATCTCCCTTGCTATATTGGTAAAGCATGGGAGATTTTTTTAATTACTTCTTTTTAAGGATCCTTATTAAAAGCCATAAAAGCAAGACAAATGATATTATAAATAGTGCAATTCCTAAGATAGGCACTCCAAATATCTTTGGTTCAATATTGGTAGTAATTATAGAACAAGCGCCTATTAAAAAGCTAACTGACACTAGGCATAAAATAAGCTTGTTAACAATCTTTTCTATTGAAGACAACGACTCATCGGACACTGTCAAATTCATGTTAAATTTTGTCTTACCGTCTACTGCAAGTTTTAATATGTCCGAAATTTGTGCAACCATGTCCACCGTCTGCTCTTCGGTTGAAGATTCTGATGAATGTAGAATTGAAGGTTGAACTTGTATAATATTTTTATTAAGGGAAGAACTCTCCTTATCGTCTTTTTTGTCAGAAATGGAATTATCCTTTAAATCGTTTTTTTCCTCTTTAGGCGGCAAAAATTCTTCAGGAACATCATCTATCTCGGTTACCTTCTTGCCGGATTCTTCATCAGTAACTTCTTCATCATTACTTGATTCTTGTTCTTCAGGATATGAATCACAAAACAATGATATCATATTAAATTTGGGTGCAATCGTGTTTAAAATGTTTTCAAGATTAATAAGCCCAATAAATAATAATGAAAAAGATTCAGGCAAAGAAAGAGAGTTTTCATTCAAGAGTACCATTGCATCCTTGACAATAGAAACTACGGTTATTTCTCTTATATTCATAGTCTTATATTTATTTAAAAGCTCTTCTAAAGAGAAATATAATTTAGAATTATTAACCTCTTGATTTAGCACTACAATATTCAATATTGCATTTTTTAGGCTGACTACATCTAAATCTTTAATTGCAGATACTACATTGTTTAGTTCCTCTAAATCCCTTTCTGAAAAAGAACCCATAAGTGCAAAATTAGACCATACTATTTTGCCATTTTTAATCGATATATTTTTATCGTTAGGCGCAGCATGGAAAAATCCATCCTTTAAAAATTGATTTACGTAATTAGAAGATAAAGCTTTTGCTATTTCATTTAGATCGTATCCCATAGAAATCAATTTTTCAGTATCCGTAATTTTAATACTATCGATATATTCTATAGCCAATATATTAGATGTAGAATATTTTTCATTAATTCTTGGAATCAAAAGTAATGGATTATTCGAATTTAACTCATAAAATCTTTTGTTGTTTTGAGATTCTATTAAATAATTTAATTCCTTTTGGCTGATTTCCCAAAGTTCATCTAAAACAGTACCTAAGTCCACACATCCCTTATTAGA
>CAKSRC010000013.1 GCA_934486915.1 uncultured Eubacteriales bacterium | reverse complement strand
TCCATACTCCAAGAAAAGCCTCTCACGATCATACCCTGAAGCAGAAGGATTCAAAAGATACGCCGCAAGCATTGTATCAAATGATAAATTTTCAGCCTTAATACCATTTTTATTCAAAAATGAAAATATAGGCTTTAGATCATGAGAAATTTTCTCTATCTTACCATTTTCAAAAAGGGATCTTAAAAATTCGTTAAAACCATCTTTTTCAAAGTCAAGAACATAAATATCTCCTAAGATATTAAAAATTATAGATTGATTTTCCTTATTAAAATCAAAAAGAAAGATTGCCCTTTTGGATTCTTCAAGTTTTTTAAGCATGCGGTCACAAGTTATATCACATATAATATTAAATGATGTTTGCGATTCTATGACATCAACTTGGCCATTATTATCTTGCGGTAGTAATTTATCAATAAGTGAGAAAAATTCAAGCTTCGCCATTAAACTTCTTGCCTTATCAATATTCTTTTCACAATTACTAAAGTTTTCTATATCAACATCAATTGGTATATCAGTTTTAATTTCGCCAAGCTCTCGACTCATAAATGCATTGTCCTTAGACGCAATGAGCTTTTTTCTCATACCATCCTTGATATCAATAGTATCTATATTTTGATATATATAATCTATATTTGAAAATCTTTGGACAAGATCTAAAGCTCCCTTAGGGCCTATCCCCGCTACACCGGGTATATTATCCGAACTATCTCCTTGTATGGCTTTGACCTCAATTAGCTTCTTAGGTTCTATGCCAAGCTCCTCTATGATTCTTTCCTTTGTAAAGAGTGATGCTTCGGGCTTTCCCATTTTGGTAGACGCTATACGTACTGATGTAAAATCTGAAATAAGTTGGAGGCTATCTCTATCACCCGTTGCTATAACACACTCATTTTTTGTGTCATCACATCTTTTAGCCAACGTCCCCAATATATCATCCGCTTCAAACCCAGGGCATTCTATAATCTTATACCCTAAGTATCCTAAAAGTTCTTTAAGTATAGGTAATTGTGAGGCAAGCTCATTCGGCATACCCTTTCTTTTAGCCTTGTATCCATCATAAAGTTTGTGCCTAAAAGTAGGAGTTTTTACATCAAAAGCTATTGCTACAGCGTCTGGATTTGTTTCCTCCTTTATCCTCAAAAACATAGTTAAAAACCCATATATTGCGTTAGTATACGTACCATCTTTAGTAGTCAAAAGCTTAATGCCATAAAAAGCACGATTTAAAATGCTATTACCGTCTAAAACTAATAGTTTCACCAATTACCCTCCGATTTTAAATTAATATATTAATAGTATAACACTTTATTTTTAAACTTAATAGAGTAAAATAACAAAAAAGGCAGGTATATAGATCATTAACTATATACCCTCCATTTTAAAAATTGAACTTGTTTAAATCGTGGCAGCGCTCTGCTTTGCTTGCAATAAGCAGAAGTTACGGCAGATTGCAAGCAGTGCAAAGGGAACGCTAGCTCCTCAGGGTTTCAGTGGGGGATTAGACCTCTCACTGAAAGACCGTAATGAATCCCACCGCCTAAGAGACAGGAGAAAATCTGCACTATGATTATAAAACCTTAGACAAGAATTCTTTTAACCTAGGATTTTTAGGATTAGAGAAAAACTCAATAGGATCTTCGTCCTCCATTATTTTTCCCTCGTTTACAAATAAAACTCTTGTGGCAACCTCTCTTGCAAATCCCATTTCATGCGTTACGACAACCATCGTCATTCCTTCGTCTGCAAGCTCTTTCATAACCGCAAGTACCTCTCCTACCATTTCAGGATCCAGCGCTGAAGTTGGTTCATCAAAAAGCATAACCTTAGGTTCCATAGCAAGCGCACGCACAATAGCTATTCGCTGCTTTTGACCCCCTGACAATTGAACGGGATAGGAATTTGCCTTATCTTTAAGGCCAACCCTTTTAAGAAGCTCAAATGCCTTTTCCTTTGCCTGATCTTCATTCATTAATTTAAGATGGGTCGGCGCCAAAATAATATTATCCAACACCGTAAGATGTGGAAAAAGATTAAAGTGCTGAAAAACCATTCCCATATGCATACGAACTTTATTTATATCACACTTAGGGTCTGTTATTTCTTCTCCATCGAATAATATTTTACCCGAAGACGGCTCCTCGAGCCTGTTTAAGCACCTTAAAAATGTACTTTTTCCACTTCCCGAGGGTCCAACAATCGCAATTTTTTCACCTTTTTTTATATGTTGTGTTATCCCATTTAAAACATGAACCTCACCATTTAAGGTATTAAAACTCTTTTTTAAATCCTTAACGAATATCACTCTTGCGAAGCCTCCTTTCAAATTTAGACAATAAAGCGGATAATCCTGCGACAAATACCAAATATATAGCCGCTACAACCAAAAGAGGGACAAGTGCTTCATATGTTTGACTTCTAATAACATCTCCCGCTTTAGATAAGTCCATAACTCCTATAAATCCTGCAACGGATGTTTCTTTAAGAAGTGCTATAAACTCATTACAAAGAGCAGGTATAATATTTTTTAAAGCTTGGGGAAATATGATTTTAAACATGGTTGTTTTATAGGAAAGCCCTAAAGACCTTCCGGCCTCCATTTGCCCTTTATCAACTGATAATATTCCCGATCGTACAATTTCTGCTATATATGCACCTGAATTTATGCCAAAAGCAAAGATTGCTGCGGTTACCTTATCTGCACCTGAAGTTCCCAATATAACATAATACATTATAAATAGCTGAACAACTGCAGGGGTTCCCCTTATGACAGTAAGATAAATATTAGCAATAATCTCAAAAACTTTAAGTTTTTTATTACCCTTGCTTGCAAATTTTATCATTGCAATAAGTACACCAATAAATATACCTATAACAACTGCAAATGCAGTTATTTGAAGTGTAGTTCCTAATCCCTGCAATATATACATATATCTGTCCTTATAAATCAAATTATAGTATATTTGCTCGCCTATTGAATTAAAAAAGTCCATTTAGTCCTCCATCTTACTCGTCTCTTCTATATTTTTTGATAATTGAATCCAATTCGCCCGTTTGTTTAAGATTTTCTATTTCACTGTTTATAAAGTTTAAAAGCTCAGTGTTTTGTTTGTTAACACAAAGCATATATTCTTCTGAGGTTAAGCGTTCATCCAACTTTTTTATTAAATCAGGATTTTTATCAATTAATTTATTTGCAAGAAAATCATCTACAACGACAGCATCAATTCGTTTGTTTATAAGATCTGATACTGCGTCTACCGACTTATTATAACGTACAACACTTGAAGATTTTAAATTTTCAGTGCAATAGCTATCGCTTGTGGTACCAAGCTGCACACCTATCATTTTGTTTTTTATGTCCTCTGCTGATTTGATATCGCTGTCATTTCTGATAACTATATCTTGTGATGCATTAAAATACGGCACAGAAAAGCTTACATTTCTCGCTCTGTCAACGTTATAACTCATACCCGCTGCAACAAAATCGCATTTATTTCCCTTTAGTTCAAAAATCAATGCATCAAAGGAAACATCATTAACAACTAACTCTACGCCCAAACTCTCGGCTATTTTTTTTGATATATCTATATCTATACCAATAATTTCATTTCCATCTCTATATTCAAAAGGTTCAAGCTCAGCATTAGTCGTCATAACTATTGATCCTCTTTGTTTTAGTTCTTCTATGCTTGTTACTTTAGAGGAACACCCCGAAAAGGAAACGGCAATCATCAAAATGCCCATGAGCATAAATGCATATTTTTTCATTTTTATTTTTCACCTCTAAATTGCTGTTTTATATAATTATACCCTATAATACTTAATAAAACAATAGTTTATAGCATAAAATCTCCTGCAAATAATATACATTAAAATGAATATATATGCATTATGTTATTAGACTAGATTAATTGACATTCCCACGTTATAGCAATATTATCTCTTATGTGTTAAAATAATACTTAAACATAAATGAAGTAGAAAAGAGGCTAAGGCTTGACTGAAAACTTAATCATTACAATCAATTTTATTATTAGGATAATTTTAGCTTTATTGTCCATTGTAATTGTCTTTAGGTGCTTTGTATCTTTAAGACGAACTATAAGAGGCAACAATCCCCTTATTATGCTTTATAATAAGCTTACTCAAGATGAAATTCCAATAATGTATTGGGAAAACTCCATAGGAAGAAGTAAAAATTCCGATATAGTCCTTCATGATCCAACCGTTTCAAGAGACCACGCAGTCTTGTTGCGCAGAGAAGAAGGATGGCTTATATCAGACACCAACTCAAAGTCTGGGGTTTATGTAAACGGCCAAGAAGTATTTGAGAGAGAGCCTGTCTACATAAATGATGTTATAAAGGTAGGTTCGACAGAGCTTATACTAAAAAAATGTCCCCAAAATGAAAAAAGCAGTAAATATAAGAAAAACAAGCGAAAAATATCTCAAAGTTTTTTATTATTCTTAGTCACAATTTTTTCAATTTTAGAGGCTGCAGAACTTTTCACATGCGATCTTTCATTTAAATACGAATCCTTTATTCCATTTGCTTCATTGATAGCTATATCATGGATTTTCTATTTTATCAGCAAATACATTTTTAATCGCATAAACTTTGAACTTGAGACTCTCTCTATATTCCTTTGTTCAATAGGATTAGGAATAATATCAAGTGAAGGTATAAAGGAAACATACGTCCAAATAATCGCAATAGTTTTGGGCTTAATACTGTTTTGCTTTATAATTTGGTTTGTAGAAGACCCTGACAGAGTAATGAAATGGCGGCTTAAAATATCAATATTAGCAATAGTATTATTCGTCATAAACTTAGCCCTTGGTACTGTACATAATGGTGCTCAAAACTGGATACAAATAGGTTCAGTTTCCGTACAACCATCAGAGTTTGTAAAAATAGCATTTATATTCGTAGGTGCCTCCACTCTTGATAAACTTCAAACGGGTAAAAACTTAACAGAGTTTATTGTATTCTCAGCTATATGTATGGGCGCGTTATTCCTAATGGGTGATTTTGGTACTGCATGTATCTTTTTCATTACATTTCTAATTATAGCCTTCATGCGTTCAGGCGATATACGTACAATCATACTAATATGTGCCGCAGCAATTTTAGGCGCATTTATGATACTTAAATTTAAACCTTATGTTGCCAATCGATTTGCAGCTTGGGGACATGTATGGGATTATGCAGATACATTAGGATATCAACAAACAAGAGTATTGACATTTGCAGCAAGCGGTGGACTCTTTGGTCTTGGACTTGGCAATGGAGATCTAAAATATATATTTGCCTCTACAAGTGACTTGGCCTTTGGCATGGTATGCGAAGAGTTAGGCCTTATCATAGCCTTTATGGCCTCCATCACTATAGTAGGATTTTTAATATACACAAGAAAAGCAAGCGCAAAAAGCAGATCTACTTTTTATTATATAGCGGCATGCTCAGCAGGAGGACTTCTTGTTTTTCAAATGTGTCTTAACATCTTTGGGGCTACAGATATCCTACCATTAACCGGCGTTACTCTTCCCTTTATAAGCATGGGCGGATCAAGCATGATATCTTCCTGGGGGCTTTTAGCTTTTATAAAGGTTTCAGATGAAAGAACATATGCTGCAAGAAGGAGGTAACTATGAAAAAAACAAAAACAAGATCAATAATAATATATTTTTTAATAATATCGTTCTTCATTGGGATAGGTGTCTTTTTTGCAAAGCTTTTTATCAATTCAAAAAGCTTTGCTATGAATCCTATTAACACCCACCTTTCAGGCAATGAATTTGAAAATGCAGGAAAGATAGTCGATAGAAACAACAATATATTAGCTCAATCTGTCAATGGTAAAAGAAAATACAATGATGATATTTCCATTAGAAAGGCAATGCTTCATACCGTTGGGGACGGCTCCATAAACATAACTACTGCTATTCAAAATGTATTTTCTGCCGATCTATTTGGATATAACATTGTAACGGGCATAGGTGCACCTAAATATTTCAACACTGCAAAAGATATTAAACTTACATTAGACAGTACAATTTGCAAAGTAGCTTCAGAACAGCTTGGAAATAGAAAAGGTGCTGTATGCGTTTATAACTATAAGACAGGTGAAATTTTATGTATGGCGAGCAAACCAACCTATGATCCTTACAATAAACCCGACATCAACAGTGATGCTAACGGAACATACAGCGGTGCTTATCTAAATAGAGTGTTATCATCATCATTCACCCCGGGGTCAACCTTTAAAATTATAACCGCTGCCGCTGCTATAGACAACATTGATGATTTATACTCAAGGACATTTAATTGTCAAGGAAGTATGGTAGTAAACGGTGAAAAAATCACTTGTATGGAACACCATGGAAATATAAATTTTAAAGATGGTATGGCTCAATCGTGCAATATTGTTTTTGCTCAACTTGCCATGGAACTTGAAAAAGATAAGATGACAGCTAAAGCTCAAGAAATGGGATTTAATCAAAATATGGATGTAGACGGAATAAATGTCTTAGAAAGCCATTATGACGTATCCAATGCCACCAATGCTTCTCTTGGATGGTCCGGAATAGGGCAACAAGATGACCTTGTAAATCCTTTGCATATGATGACAATAATGGGTGCCATTGCAAACGACGGCACACCGGTCAAGCCATATATGATAGACTCTATGAAAATTAATAAGGGTATAAATACCTATAGTGGAAAAACTGAAAATTCCAAAGAAATGCTCAGCCAATCAACCGCCCAAAAATTAAAAGAGTTGCTAAGATACGATGTAACAAACAAATACGGCGATTCAATGTTTGCAGGTCTTACCGTATGCGCTAAAACCGGTACTGCCGAGGTTGGTGAAGGCAAAAAACCACACGCATGGATAACAGGTTTCGCAACTGATGAATCCTGCCCTGTTGCATTTGTTGTAGTTGTAGAAAACAGTGGATATGGCTACTCTCAAGCAGGACCAATTGCCACTGCAGTATTGAAAGCCACCGTAAGCAGCATTAAAAATTAGCCTAATTTAAAGATTATACCAGATATAAAATACGGGATATTTAAAAATATCCCGTATTTTGCTTATATATTATTATTTAAACTTTCAAATGCACTTTTCCCTGCCAAGTATCCGGAACTCCATGCCCAATGAAGGTTAAATCCACCGCAGTCTCCGTCTACATCTAAAACCTCACCACAAGCAAACAGTCCCCTTTCTTTCTTTGATTCCATTGTTTTGATATTGAACTCTCTAATATCTATACCCCCGGCCGTAACTTGAGCATTTTCCCATTTTGATACTCCCTTAGGCTTAAATCTCCAACCCTTCAAGGTGCTTACAATCTTATCCTTTTCCTTGCTCGTTAAGGACCCAACTTTCCTTGAAAGTGGAATCATGTTCAAGGACTTAAGTATTGACATACCTATTCTTTTATTAATAATTCCCGTAAAAAGCTCATCCAATGAGCTTTTTTTCTTGAGTGTAAATGCTCTATCCATTATTTTTTTAAGGTCTTCTAAAGAATAATCCGGAAATAGGTCTATTAATATGTCTACATTTTTATAGTTAACCGAGTATATTGTGCCTAAGCTAAAATATTCACTTATAAGTCTTGATATTGAAAATACACATATACCAGAAACAGCGTTATCACCAAATTGAAGCTCTCCTACCTCAGTTTTTAAACTTCTGCCGTCTGCCACTACTGATACTCCCGCTCTACAGCGAATTCCCTTTAAAGAGCCTATAAAATTTGAATTTGTATTAACTTTTACAAGTGAAGGAAAAGTAGGAGTCAACTTATGTCCAAAGCCTGTTAGCGCCGAATATATGTTATTATTTTTACAAGAAAGTATAGATGCTCTGCCTCCTGTCGAAACGACTACTCTCTTTGCTTTTATTTTTAACTCTTTAGACTCAATCACAAAAAAAGACTTACCTTTTTGTATCGATACCACTTCAAAATTACAAATCTCCTCAACCTCTAGCTCCTGCATCTTAGACCTTATTACATCAAGTGCTGATGATGCTTGGTCACAATATGGATAAACTCTTCCCTCTTTATCCTCCCTAAAAATTAGACCTAGAGACTCAAAAAAGTTTACAATAAACGGATATGTAAACTTATTTAAAACAGAATCTATAGCATTGTTTGAGTTAGAATGATAAAACTTGCTATCCAAATTCTTATTAGTTAAATTGCATTTACCATTTCCTGTCATAAGTATTTTTTTGCCAACTCTATTTTCTTTTTCCAAAACTATTATTTTAACTTTTTTATCTTGCATATTAGCGTACTGCGCCGCCGCAATTGAGGCTATAAGACCTGAAGCTCCTCCGCCCACTATAGCTATATCCGCATCTATCAAACTATCCATATTTACCCTCCTAAAAAACAAGAGCAAGCTCATGCCTGCTCCCAATTAGTATAATTATTATTTTTATATAAAAAAGCCTAAAATTCCATAAGATAGCACTGCCATAATTACAGCCGCAGAAAATACGCCTAAGAAAATAGAAATTATAGCGTCTTTAAGCGGTATATCTAGAAGTGCTGCTGCCATAGATCCCGTCCACGCCCCGGTTCCTGGGATAGGTATGGCCACAAATAAAAACAGTCCCCACTTTTTGTACTTGGTAATGGAAGCACTTTTTTTCTCAACTCTTTTTTCCACACTGTCAACAAACTTAACAAACCTTGTATTCTTAAGCCACATTAATATTTTCTTTAAAAACAAGAGGATAAACGGTATTGGTATAATATTGCCTATTATACATATAATCATAGCAGTTCTCCAGTCAACTCCCAAAAGGCTTGCTGCTAATATTCCACCCCTCAATTCAAGTATAGGAAGCATTGAAACTATAAATATAATAATATTAGCCCCCAAAGAGTCATCAAGAAAATCTACTATAGAATAAACTAAAGATTCCAAATTATCACTCCAATAACAAAATAAGCATTACTTTTTATTATATATAATTTTTTATATAATTGCAAGATTAAAATTCTACTAAAATCACTATAAAAAAAGGGATACCTAAAATTGGCATCCCTTTAAGTATGTTATTTTCTATTAAAAATAGACATTATGTCATAGAATGTATCGTCTTCGGATGTATCTTTACTTTCTTTTGTGTCATTAGAGTTATTTAATCCACCGCTAACCCTAAAATCTTGAGCCTGATTTGTATTAGTAAACGCATTTGATTCGGTAGAATTAGTTTCTACGGCCTTTTTTATTGGTAATTCGCTACTAATTTGGTCTTTTGTATCAAAACCTGTAGCTATAACTGTAACGCTTATTTCGTCATCCATAGCTTCATCAAAAGCAGCTCCCCATATGATATTTGCATCAGGGTCTGCCTGTTCTGATATCATAGAAGATGCTATTTCGATTTCATCAAGTCCAATATCGGGCGATGATGTTATATTTATTATAACACCTCTTGCACCGTTTATAGCTGTCTCCAAAAGAGGACTTGAAATAGCCATATTAGCTGCATCTTCTGCCTTTTGTTTGCCGGTAGCACGTCCAACACCCATATGAGCATAACCCGCACTTTTCATAACCGCTGTAACATCGGCAAAGTCTAGGTTAACAAGACCCGGGAGCAAGATTAAGTCAGAAATACTTTGTACGCCCTGCCTTAATACATCATCGGCAACAGCAAAAGCATTTGCAAGAGTTATTTTCTGCTCGCTAGCATATTTTAACCTTTCATTTGGAATAACAACTAAAGAGTCTACATTTTCTCTTAATTGAGCAATACCGTTTTCGGCCTGTTCCATACGTCTTCTTCCTTCAAATGAAAACGGTTTGGTAACTATACCTACTGTAAGTATTCCTAAATCCTTAGCTATTTCTGCAACGACAGGAGCTGCACCTGTACCAGTTCCTCCACCCATACCGGCCGTAATGAACACCATATCGGTTCCTTTTAAAGCTGCAGCGATATCTTCCCTGCTTTCTTCTGCAGATTTTTGGCCTATTTCAGGCTTAGAACCTGCACCCTTACCATGGGTAATCTTCTCCCCTATTTGAATCTTTTGAGTAGCTTTAGACCTAAGTAAGGCTTGTCTATCGGTATTGACAGAAATGAACTCTACGCATTTAACACCAGATGTCACCATCCTGTCTACAGCATTTCCACCGCCGCCGCCAACACCTATAACTTTTATTTGAACTATATTGTCAAAGTCATTTTCTAATTCGAAAGACACCAAAATTCCTCCTAATTTTATTATCTCCTAAAATTCCATATAATAATAATTTAACACTTTTGCAAACAAATTTCAACACTAAACTGAAAAAATATATTGTTTACTTTATTAATAAAGTAAAATTTTTATGATATGTACTCAGGCATAAAGTATGAATGTCCATCTTCTGAAACTACCGAAAGATCTAGGACCCCCCTTTCGGTAGAATTCAGCTTGTTTTTAATAATCTCATTTGCCGTTTGCAACTTATAATCAAGAGAATCATCACTTCCAAGCAGAATTTTAACTCTATCTTCATAAGTAATGCTGATATTAAGAAAATTAACAAGGTCAATCTCAGTAATATTATGAAAATCATACTTTTTTAATACTTCCATAAGATCCTGAAATGCATATCTTAAATGATCATCCGTCAAAGAAAGATGTTCAGATTTATTAGCAGTTTTTATATTAGTGCCCTTAATAATCGCATAGCCATCAAGCGGAGATTCAACAATATCCAAAACCTTAGCTTTGTCACTTACCACTGCATACATATTGTCATTAAGTTCAATAACTCCCGAAACTGCAGCCTCTTTTACATTTACAATAACCTTAGATGGTATACGTTTATCTATACTGACTTCTTCAATATATGGAAACTCTTTTTCGATCTTTTCCTTACAAGACTTAGCATCAGCCAACAATAAATTTTCTCCCTTTTTTATTGTACACTCAGATGCTATATCGTTTTTGTCGTATCTTGTATCCCCTTCAACTTCTACTGTATCAATTTTAAATAAAACCGTTAATGATAGAAGCACTCCAATAAAAACTATAATAGAAAGTAAACCAAAATAAAAGGTTACTTTTTTTAGTTTCCTTCCAAAATTAGTTTTTGGAGCTTTTTTCCTTGTCTTCTTCTTTCTCTTGTTTTTTAAATCATCCTTCATAAAATCATATCCTTTTAAGTCTTGCTCCTATTTTATTCAACCTATCTTCAAGATTTTCATAACCCCTATCAAGATGTTTAAGCTCCGTTATTTCAGTAATTCCCTCTGCTGCCAATCCGGCTACAACCAAGGCTGCTGCTCCCCTCAAATCCGTAGAATTTACCACAGCACCATATAGACTCTTAACTCCCTCTACAACAGCAACTTTTCCCTCGACTTTTATATTAGCTCCCATCCTTGTAAGTTCGCCAACATGATTATACCTGCTGTCAAATATATTTTCTATAAACATACTATTGCCGTCTGCTAAAGTCAACATAGCCATAATAGGCGCCTGCGCATCTGTCGGAAAACCCGGATAAGGCATTGTTCTTATAAATTTTACAGGTTTTAGTCTATCAAACATTTTTACTTTAATTGCATCATCATAAACTGTTAAATCACAACCTGCCTCTTCAAAAATAGGGATAATTGAGCTTAAATGCTCGGGTATTATATTTCTTAAGCAAACCTCTCCCTTAGCCGCCGCAACAGACGACATAAACGTAGCTGCAGCTATTCTGTCCGGGATAACGCTGTGCTCCACCCCAAACAATTCATCAACACCATAAATAGTTATAGTTCCCTCGCCGGCACCAACTATTTTAGCCCCGCACTTATTCAAAAATGAAGCAAGATCACAAATTTCAGGTTCCCTTGCAGCATTACTTATTGTAGTTTTTCCTTTTGCAAGAGTTGCCGCCAACATTATATTTTCCGTCGCACCAACGCTTGGAAATGATAGATCAATATCCGCTCCAATTAAAGGTCCATTTGAAAAACAATCTAAAAAGCCATGATCTTCATTAATCTCCAATTTCATCTTTTTTAATGCTTTTAGATGTAAGTCAATGGGTCTGGGACCCAGTTCACAGCCCCCGGGAAAGGAAAGCCTTGCTTTTTTGTATCTTGATGATATTGCACCTAAAAATATAATAGATGACCTCATCTCACGCATAAGCGAATCTGGTATATCATATCTAAAAATGCTGTTTGTATTAACAATTAGTGTATTACTCTCTCTTTTTACAACAGCGCCAAGGTATTTTAATATATCTATCGAAACTTCTACATCGGATAAATTTGGGCAATTATGTATTATACAATCGCCTTTACATAATATTGTCGATGCCAAAATGGGGAGAACACTGTTTTTTGCACCATGTATATTAACTTCCCCTTCTAATTTTCTAAACCCATCTATTAAAAGTTTTGACATCTCAAACACCCTTTCTTAAAAGCTAAATAGCAATCTTCCCCTTGCTAAATATATTATGCTTTTAAAAAAGATGATGTGAAAACATAAAATATGTATGTTACTTTGTTTCTTTCACAATTTTTTTAATTATATTATAAATTTTCTCGTTTGTATCTATTATAGCCATTTTTTTGGCGTTATTTTCAAGTTGAGATAAAGTACCCTTGTTTTGGAGTATCTCATCAACCTTTTGAGTAAGTCCTTTTCCGGTAAGGTCCTTTTCTTCTATTATTTCGGCCGCATTGTTTCTCACCAAAGCCATAGCATTGTGGTATTGATGATTTTCTGCGACATTAGGGGATGGAATCAATATAGAAGCCTTTCCTTGAACCTGCAATTCACTTAGAGTAATTGCTCCTGCCCTGCATATAACTATGTCAGCTGCGGCAAGGCAAGTATCCATGTCATCGATAAATTCCCTTATATCGAGATTTTTATGTTTTTTAACGTCTACTCCCTTTTGTTTTAAAAGGTCATTAAACCATGTGCCATATTTGCCATACGCATGAATGTGTTGGTATCTGTCATCCTTACTTGTTTCCTTAATTAAATCAGCCACAGCCTCATTAATCTTTCTTGCACCCAAACTACCCCCAAAGGAAAGTACTAAAGGCCTCGAATCAAGTTTAAGCTTTTCTCTCGAAGCGGCCTTATTTGCTTGTATAACTTTAGTTCTTACAGGGTTTCCCGTCAAAACTATATCACAATCCTTATTAAAATATTTTCTTGCATCATTGGAAGCCAACATAACCTTTTTTGCATACTTAGCTAACATTTTATTCGCAACACCCGGATAAGCATTTTGCTCATGAATTATAATAGGTATCCCCATATTTGCCGCTACTTTCAATACCGGCCCGCTAACATATCCACCGGTACCCATACAAATATCAGGTTTAAACTCTTTTATAATTTTTTTGGATTCTCTGCTTGAAGTAAAAATTCTTTTTACGGTAACTATATTCTTTTTTAGCCCTTTTAAGCTTATCTCTCTTGAAAATCCTGAAACAGTAATGCCTTTAAAATCGAAGTTAGCCTTTGAAGCTAACTTTTCCTCCATAGAGTTTACAGCACCTACATATAAAATTTCTGCATCTTTGTCATGATTTCTTATATAATCGGCCACTGCCAAAGCCGGATTGATGTGACCTGCTGTTCCGCCGCCTGCAAATATTATTCTCAATTATTATCCTCTTTTCTAACTTTTTTCTAAATTAGATGTCCTCGATATAGACAAAATTATTCCCATTTGAGCCAGAAGCATCATAAGTGATGACCCCCCATAGCTAAAAAACGGTAAACTTATACCGGTATTTGGTATTGTGTTTGTTACAACCGCAATATTTAATACCACTTGAAGTCCAACCTGCACAGTAAGACCTATACCAAGCAGAGCTCCAAATTTATCCTTGGCTCTCATAGAAAGTACTATACCTCTCCATATAAGCATAGCAAAAAGTATCAATATTATCAAAGCCCCTACAAACCCAAGCTCTTCACATACAACTGAGAATATGAAGTCATTTTGGGGCTCCGGTATATACAAATATTTTTGCCTTGAATTTCCAAGTCCAACACCCAAAAGTCCACCTGACCCTATGGCATAAAGGCCTTGTTTAGTTTGCCATGTGTCCGCACCGGATGTTGCCGAAAATGGGTCAAGCCATCCTGAAATACGGTCATTTGCATAGGTAAGTTTATCAGTAAACACTACTAAGTAAATAAGTCCTGCGGATATAATCCCCAAAACCGAACCAAACCATCTAAGTTTTACCCCGCCTATAAATAGCATTAATGCCGAAAGCATAACGACTATAACCGTACAGGAAATGTGAGGCTCTAATGCAAGTAGCACGACAGTGGGCAATAAAACTATAGCAAACGGAAGTATGCCATATTTAAACGTAGTCATTTTTCTAAAATTAATCGATATTAAATGTGCGAAAAACAAAACTATAGCAAACTTAGTTATTTCTGATGCCTGGAAACTAAACGACCCAAGTTGTATCCACCTATGCACCCCATTTACGGTAGGCATAAATAAAACCAATACCAAAAGGGCAAATGATACGCCTAAAAAAGCCAGTGAAAATTTATGCAAATGATGATAATCAAAGTATGAGAGAGACACCATTGCAACAAATCCCATAACAGCAAAAACTATCTGGTTTTTTATGAAATAGTAGCTATTGCCGTTCATATTATAATAGGCATATGGATAACTTGCAGAAAATAACATAACAAGACCTATAATAACCAATGTTAATACAAGAAAAAAGAAGGGCATATCAAGGCCTGAACGTATCGAAAAGGCCTTAAACTTCTTTTTAATCTTTGAAGATCCTTTTTTAGATGATTTTTTATGCTCTGCGTTCGCCTCTTGGTAATCTACAGGCATACGAGTAACTTTTCCACTTTCCATTTTTAGCCCTCCTTTACTTATATATTATTATAATAATTGCTTAAAATATAACCTAAATCTACATCCCGAAAAATACTAAAAGCAATGCAATTACACCCATAACAATTTCAACTAAACTAAAGTTAGTACATATCTTAGTTTCAGACCATCCACACATTTCAAAGTGATGGTGTATAGGGCTCATCTTAAATAAACGCTTACCTTTTGTAGCCTTAAAATAAACCACTTGAATAACAACTGAACAAATTTCACATATATAAACGAATCCCAATAACAAGAGTAATATAGGGGTATTAATGCCAAAGGCAAGTGCACAAACCATTCCACCTAAAAATAATGAACCTGTATCACCCATAAAGACCTTAGCCGGGTTGAAATTCCAAATTAAAAATCCTAGGCATCCGCCTGCCAAAGCTGCAGCTGATATGCTTATGCCAAGCATACCCAAGAAGCTTGATATAACCATCAAAAACACTGCTGCAAAAAAGGTAACTGATGCGTTTAATCCATCTATACCATCCGTAAAATTTACGGCGTTAACTATTCCGACTATTAAAATAGCAGCTATAGGAAAATAGAGAGGTCCTATATCCACAGAGCCGACAAACGGGATTACAGTAGAAGTTGTACTTAAAGCACCTTGTGATTTTTGTGAATAATACACACTAAATAAATAAGAACCCGCTACTAAAAACTGAAGCAAAAGCTTTTGTATTGCTGTAAGCCCCAAATTTCTTTTCTTTATAACTTTTATATAATCATCTATAAAACCTACAATTCCAAATCCTATAGCCATAACTAAGCCTGCGAATACCTTTGTCGACATGACAGGCGTTTCAGCCATGCTAAAGGTACTACCCTTAGAAAAATAATAATATAAAGGTACACATGTTATTACGGTAATAAATATTCCTATAATAAACATAATTCCACCCATGGTAGGGGTACCCTGCTTATTTTTATGCCAAGATGGGCCATCTTCCAAAATAGTTTGACCATATTTTAGTTTATGTAAATACGGGATCAAATATTTTCCTAAAATTGCAGTAATGGCAAATGATAATACAGCAGCAATTAAGGACCAAAATCCATTCATATATAAAGTCTCCTTTTAAATTCATTTTCTTACGATTATATCATGCTTTTTATTTTATGGATACATATTAAATGTTTTTTATAGTTAATATCAATATTTTTCTACTGCACTTGATCTTTTTGTATGAAATTAATATTCACTATCGTACCAGGGGATACCTGCGATCCTTCGGGTACGCTTTGGCTGGAACAAGTAACGCTTTCTCCTGAGGTAATTGCTCCTGTAATAGAAATATTAAGTTTTGAAGAGGCCGCCAACGAATTGGCTTGTGATACCGTAAGTCCAACAAAATTTGGAACTGTCACTGTCTCTGACGTGCTGTCCTGATCTGTATATAATACAACTGTTCCTTGTTTAGGTATTTGTCTTGAGGCTTCAGGCACTTGAGATACAACCTTATCTCCGAGCCCCAATACTGTGGCGTTAAGCTCTGATTGATAAAGCAAATTCTTGGCTTCATCCACACTTTTTCCAACGACAGACGGTGTACTTACCGCTAATTTAGCAAGCTCTTCTTCGGTATATTTCTTTTCTATCCCCAAATACGGCAAAACCTCTTGCATTACCTTTGCGAAAATCGGTGCAGCTACTGCAGCTCCGTAATAACTGTCACCCTTAGGTGTATCGCAAAAAACGAGCATAGCCACTTTTGCATTATCAGCTGGAGCAAATCCACAGTATGATGCGATGTAATCCATTCCACCTTCACCACTGCTGCCTATCTTTTCAGAAGTACCTGTTTTACCCCCAACTCTATATCCCGCTACATAACCATTTTTACCTGAACCTATTGTAGCGTTTGTTTGAAGCATAGCACATACTCTTCTTGCTGTATCTTCGGAAATTGCATTTCTTTTTACTGTTGTACCTATGGACTCTATAATATTTCCGTCTTTATCTATAATTTGTTTTACAAGATGAGGCTGAACAACTTTTCCTCCGTTTGCTATAGCTGAGGCTGCTGTAAGCATCTGGATAGGTGTGATACTAAAGTTTTGACCAAATGATGCAACTGCCAAGTCCATAGGTCCCATAGTCCCATCCTCGCTAAAGAATATATCTGTAGCCTCACCAGGAAGATCTATACCTGTTTTTTCAGAAAATCCAAAGCCACAATAATGCTCATAATATTTCTCGGCGCCTATCTTTTGACCTAACATCATAAATGCCGGGTTGCACGAATTACATAAAGCCTGCAAGAAGGTTTGAGTTCCATGGCCTGAAGTTTTGTGGCATCTTACGTAAGATGCACCCTCATACGGTTTCATTCCGCCCGTACAAGTAAACTGTGTATTTTCGTCAACTACTCCCTCTTCAAATCCCATAGAAGCCGTCACCATCTTAAAAACTGAGCCAGGATAATATGTATCGCTTATTGCCTTATTTCTCCACTGTTTTTGTAGAGCTTCCGATTTAGCCTTGCTTTTCTCCTCTTCGGGAAGTGATTCTATTCTTTTGGCTTCTTCTTGGTCTGCTATTTCAAATGGATGATTAGGGTCAAAATCCCCTTTTACAGCCATGCCCAATATCTCGCCGGTATTTACATCCATTACAATCGCTGTTGCTCTGTTTTGTACTTTATTGTTAATAACTGCTTCCTCTAGATTTTTCTCCAAAAAGTGTTGAATAACTTCATCTATAGAAAGCACTAAACTATATCCGTCCTGCGCCGGGATCATTTGCTCGTAATCAAAAGGCATATCCGTACCCCTTGCATTCTTAGCAGTTATAACCCTACCCGGCTGACCTGTCAAATATTTATTGTAATAAGCTTCAAGACCAAGAAGGCCTTGACTGTCCGTCCCCGTAAAGCCTATAACGGGTGCTGCAAAATTTCCATATGGATAGTACCTTTTATAGTCTTCTATAAGTCTTATACCGTTTGTTATATCATTATCATTTTTAAACTTAATGACCTGCTCCTTAACATCCGTTTCAACTTTTCTTTTAGCTACTGTATAAAAAGACTTCTTAGAGCATAACTCCTTAAGTTTACTTTCGTCCATATCTAAAATTTTAGAAAGACCGCTTGCAACCAAATCCTTTTCCTGCTCATCTTTCAAATATGCAGGTTCCAGCACCACTGTCCACACAGTTGCACTCTGCGCCAGTGGTTTCATGTTGCAGTCGTATATAGTACCTCTTTGAGCGTTAATAGTCGTATCAGTAAGTTGTTGCTCTATTGCCTTTTGTTGGAGGCTCTCACCATCTACCAACTGCAATTTAGCTAATCTAAAAATAATCACTGAAAAGCCCACTGCAACCAACATAACCAATACCACTAAAGATCTTCTCCACATTCTTAATGTTGTTCCCTTTGACATACAAATTTTCCTCCCGTATTGTGGATACGTATCCTTATTATAAAATATATTCCTTTTTTTGTAAACAAAAACGAGAGCTAAGATCTCTTAACTCTCTATGTAATATAATACTATTTTAAAAATCCTCTCAATATGCCTTATGAATGTGAAAAGATTTTAGATATCATATTGAAAATACTCTTATTTTGACTTGTATCCTTAATCTCAGCCTTATCGCTGTCAGATAATGATATATATTCTACTTGAGTAGGTTCTATTCTCTTCATTCCAAGATGATTTTTAGAATAGTCCTCCACTGCTTTTAATGATGTCCTCGATTCAACACTCATTTGAAGCTGAGTATATCTACTTTCCGATTCTTGAAGTCTTTTTGATGATATATTAATTTGTTCCGTAAGTTCCGTAAGCTCTACTTGACTATGCACCACTATTAGCATAACGGATATGAAAGTAATAATTGCTAAAAATGTAGATATTGCTCTAATAGGATTAGTTTTTTTTCTTCGATTTGCCTCTAATCTACTCTTAGGTATTTTAATAACATTATTAACTTGCTTTTCCTCAACCTTAGGACTAACTTCAAATAAAGAAATATCATATGCCTTATTATTAACTGCCATATCATTCGCCCCTTTTATTTGTAAGTACTATCTTAATTTAATACATCCTCTAAGTTTTGCACTTCTGCTTCTATGGTTTACACTTAATTCCTCAAGAGAAGCTTCTATTGGTTTTTTATTTTTAAGTTTTCCTCTTGGAGTATTTCCACATACACATATAGGAAAATCCGGCGGACATGTGCAGCCCTTGCACCATGATGCCATGTGTTGCTTAACTATCCTATCTTCAAGAGAATGGAAGGTTATAACTGCCAGCACTCCTCCAACTTTTAAAGATTCAAAAGCTTTATCAAGTCCTAAAGATAAATTATTAAGTTCATCGTTAACTGCTATCCTAAGTGCTTGGAAGGTTTTTTTAGCAGGGTGCCCGCTTTCTCTCTTTACTGCTGCAGGCAATGCTGATTTTATAATATCTACAAGCTCAAAAGTGGTTTCTATACTATGTTCATTTCTTGCTTCTACTATCTTTTGAGCTATTTTTTTATAGAATTTTTCTTCACCATATTCTCTTAATATCTTTTCAATTTCTTTAATATCGAAAGTATTTACAATATCATAGGCCGAAAGACCCTTTTGACTCATTCTCATATCCAGTTTAGCGTCTTTATTATAGGAAAAGCCTCTATTTCCCTCATCAAATTGATAAGAAGAAACCCCTATATCTAAAAGTACACCATCTACTTTATCTATATTTAAGTTTTTTAATACTTCATCTATCTTGGAAAAATTAGATTCTACAACAATTGAATTATCGTACTTTGAAAGTCGCTCTTTTACTACTTTAATCGCATCTGGGTCCTGATCAATCGATATCAACTTACCGCCTTTTAGCTTTTTAAGTATAGCTTCCGAGTGACCTGCACCGCCTGCTGTGCCGTCAACATATATGCCTTCAGGATTAATATCTAATAATTCAATAGTTTCTTTAAACAAAACCGGTATATGAGAAAATTCCATATCAAACTATCCTTTCTATAAATCCAAAAGATCCATTGCTTCTTCGATACTTTCTTGTGTAAGTTCCAAATTAAACTTATTCCATGTTTCCGAATCCCAAATTTCCGCCCTGCTACAAGTTCCAATAAAGGTCACATCCTTTTTTAGGTTTGCATATTCTCTTAACTGCTGCGGAATTAAAATTCTTCCTTGCTTGTCCACTTCAACTTCTGCAGCACCCGAAAAGAAAAACCTTTGAAGTTTTCTTGCCTTTGAAATAGGTAAGGATTTAATCTTTTCTTGAAGTCTTGACCACTCACCAGAGGATAAAACAAAGAGGCAACCGTCAAGGCCTTTAGTGATATAAAAAAGTTCACCTAGGTCTTCTCTAAACTTAACAGGTACAATCAGTCTTCCTTTAACATCAATGTTATGTTGATATTGCCCTATTAGCATTCGACCCACCCTTTCTCATGAACTTTTAACCACTTACATCTACTTTTACCCACTTTCCTCCACTCATTATTTCTATTATATAGCAACTAAAATACAATTTCAACCCCATTTTTTAATAAATAAGTATTTTTATTTCTACATTTTTCCTATGTTTATTGCCTAATAATCATGTTTCTTACTATACGTGATGAATTATTGACATATACACACAAAAAGGTTGAATTTTATTACATCATAAACAAAAAAGATAAATATGCTAAAATATATAACTGCATAACTGCGTTATATATTTTTATTAATACCTTGAATTAGATATATAAGACATGATATAATATCAAACAATGTATATCCGCCTGTAGCGAAGCTGGATATCGCAGCAGATTCCGATTCTGAAGGTCGGGGGTTCAAATCCCTCCAGGCGGGCCAAACAATACCGGGTGTAGTCTACATCTTAGGTATTTTCTTTTTGTCCAACCGGCACATTTTTAAATCTATATACTTTTTTATATCAATGTGACGTTTGGTATATATTGCGGATTATCTACATTATATTTATATTTTTAACGAACCTTTACTTAACATCATACCCACGCAATATAACACAATAATATATTAGGAGAATTATAATGAATATTCTAGTTGTTGGATGCGGTCACTTAGGTGCAAGACTGGCAGAAAATCTTTGGCACCATGGACACCATGTTTCAGTTGTAGACTCAAATGAGTCTTCATTTTCTCAGTTGAGTGATGACTTTGACGGTATGACTATAACCGGTATGCCTATGGATATTAGTGTATTGAAAAGTGCAGGAATTGAAGCTTGTGATGCAGTCGCTGTCGTAACTGCCGATGATAACCTTAATATAACCGTATCTCAAATTGTAATAGAGTTTTTTAACATTGAAAACGTAGTAACAAGAATAACTGATCCTGCAAGAGAAAAAGTCTTTAACTATTTTGGAATGAGAACTGTTTGCCAAACCAAGCTTTCCTGCGAAGCAATATTTGCAGCCGTAACAGGCGATTTAAAGGAAAAACAATTAAGCTTTGGAATAAACACATTGTCGTTTAGATTAAAAAATGTCGAAGCAATATTAATAGGAAGATCCCTTGACGATGTTCCCATGAAGCCGGGTCAAGTAATAATCGGCGTAATTAATGAAGCCGGCGAAGTATCTATGTATGATCGAAGACACGAAATCATACTAAATTCTAAAGACCAAATCATCTATACTAAAATAACGGATTAAAATATAATATGTAAGAAGGATATATATGAAGATTATTATTGTAGGCGGAGGAAAATTAGGATATTACCTAGCAAGAAATATGATTGACATGGATCATGATGTCAAGTTAATAGAAAAGGATAAAGCAAAATGTATCAAGATTGCAAACGATCTCGACGCTGAGATTATTTGCGGAGACGGAACTGAGATTGAAGTCCTCGCTAATGCCAATACAAGCAAAGCTGATTGTTTTATCGCCGTAACGGGAAAAGACCAAGATAATTTGGTAGCTTGCCAACTCGCAAAAAAGAAGTTTATGGTATCTCAAGTTATAGCGCGCGCTAATAATCCAAGGAACCTAGAAGCTTTAAGGAAATTAGGCGTAGACAATGCTGTCAGCAGCACTGAAATAATAACAAAACTTATAGAACAAGAAATTGAAAGTGTAGGTCTTCACCTTCTTGCAAGCCTTAGAGGCAAGGCAAGTATTTGTACTATGACCATTCCCAAACATTCAACTATAGATGGCCTAGCGTTAAAAGACATTACGCTCCCCAAATCATCCCTTATAGTATCCCTTTTAAGGAACGATGAATTAATTATTCCTAAAGGTGATACCGTAATTTATCGTGGAGATGAAGTCATTGCCGTTTGTGAAACGGACAGTCAAAAGAAACTTATGAAAGTATTTAATGAAGTCCATTAAATAAAAACTCCTTCGTGTTGCATGATTTTTACGAAGGACCCTACTTATATATTTTAAAGAAGGTTTTATTATGAAATTAAGTAAAATTCTATCAAACATAGATTATAAAATTCTAAAGGGCAGTATAGATATAGAAATAAGCGATATTGTTTATGACTCTAGAAAGATAGTTGAAAATTGTCTTTTTGTTTGCCTAAAAGGCGCCAATGTAGATGGTCACAAATTTGCTAATGAGGCCTTTGAAAAAGGAGCTGCTGCCGTTGTTGTATCCGACAAAATTGATATAAATAGCGATAATGCAATAATTGTAAAAGACACACGAGAAGCCTTAGCATTTATGTCTGCAAATTTCTTTAATAATCCTGCCCTTGAGCTTACAACAATAGGCATAACAGGAACCAAGGGCAAAACCACAACATCATGCATGATAAAATCAATATTAGAAGAGGCAGGCCAAAAAGTAGGTGTTATAGGAACTTTAGGTATCATTATAGGTGACACTCAAATAAAGACAAACAACACAACACCCGAATCCTATGAAATACAAAAATATCTTAGAAAGATGGTAGAAGATGGCTGCAAAAGTGTAGTGATGGAAGTATCATCTTTGGGATTGAAGTGGCATAGAGTCGATGGATTTGTATTTGATTACGGCATATTCAGTAATCTTTCGGCCGATCATATAGGAAAAGACGAACACGAAAGTTTAGAAGAATATATTGAATGCAAAAGCATGCTATTTAGAAAATGTAAATTCGCATTAATAAATAAGGATGACAAAAGCTTTGAACAAATTTTAAAAAATCATACGTGCGAATACAAAACATACGGCTTTTGCAAGGATGCAAATTTCGTTGCGTCAAACCAAACCTTGTTATCAAAATCAGGTTATCTTGGTGTGAGCTTCGATATATCAGGCGACCTAAATGCTAAAATAGACGTTCCAATTCCCGGGGCATTCAGTGTATATAATGCCATGTCTGCCGCTTGCACTTGTCATGAAATCGGCATTTCTACAGAGTCTATAAAAAAAGGTATCGAAAAAGTGCGTGTTAAAGGAAGAGTTGAACCCGTAAAAGTACCGGGAAACTATACACTTTTAATTGATTACGCTCACAATGCAATGAGTATGGAAAATATTTTAACTACTCTAAGACAATATAACCCCAAAAGATTAATTACATTGTTTGGCGCAGGGGGCAACAGGGCTAAATCAAGACGATATGAAATGGGCGAAGTCTCGGGAAATTTATCCGATCTTTCAGTAATAACAGCAGACAATTCAAGATTTGAAAATGTCATGGACATAATAGAGGACATAAAAATAGGTATAAATAAGACAAATGGAAAATATGTAACTATTCCTGATAGAAAAGAAGCTATAAAGTACTGTATAGAAAACGCCCAAGACGGCGATATTATTGTCCTTGCGGGCAAAGGTCACGAAGATTACCAAGAAATAAACGGTGTAAAACACCACTTTGACGAGAGAGAAGTCATAGCTGATATATTAGACGAACTAAAAAAGGATTGATTCATTTATGGAACTTACACTAAAAGAAATTTTAAAGGCTACAAACGGTAATCTTGTATGTGGCGATATCAATACTAAAATCAATTCTGTCAGCACAAGCAGCCGCGACATAGGAATCAACTCTTTATTTGTTCCTATAAAAGGCGAAAAGGTAGACGCTCATGACTTTATAGACGATGCATTCATTAATGGCGCAGCAGCAACACTTACATCCAGAGAAAATTGTTATAACAGCAACAAAGCCTACATACTTGTAGATGATACTAAAAAAGCCTTGCAACACCTAGCCTCATATTATAGAGAAAAGTTTAGTATCCCTATAATAGGCATAACGGGCAGCGTAGGAAAAACTACAACAAAAGAAATGGTATCTTCTGCCCTATCAGCCGGCGGTAAAGTAATGAAAACTATTGGTAATCAAAACAGTCAAATAGGTGTCCCACTTACTATGCTTAGATTAGACGAAACAGACGACTTCGCCGTAGTAGAACTGGGAATGAGTGAGTTTGGTGAAATGCAGCGAATCAGTGAAGTAGCCAAAGTAAGTCATGCTATTATAACCAATATTGGTATATCACATATCGAAAACCTACACTCACAAGAAAATATTCTAAAGGAAAAGCTTCATATTGCAGATCACTTTAAGGAAAACAGTATTCTTTATTTAAATGGTGATGATGAGTTATTAGCAGGTCTCAAGGATAAAATCAATTCCAAGATTGTTTTCTTTGGTACTAAAGATTTTTGCGACTATAGGGCTGAAAATATAAAAGAAAAAGGAAACTCAACAAGTTTTGATTTGATATACAACCAAGGCAAAGTTAATATTCAAATACCAACTATAGGTTTCCATAATGTATTGAATGCATTGGCCTCAATTGCCGTTTGCACAAATCTAGGTTTTAGTATAGCTCAAATTCAAAAAGGCTTAGACACATTTAAACAACCCAAGATGCGCCAGCAAATTATAGATACCGGATTCATAACTGTTATTGATGACTCATATAATGCAAGTCCCGACTCTATAAAAAGCGGAATAAACGTATTAAAAAGCATTAGCAATAATCAACGTACAATAGCCGTTTTGGGTGATATGCTAGAACTTGGCGAGTATTCGTTTAACGCTCACTTTGATTTAGGTAAATACTTAGCCGAAAATAACATAGACATCGTCATTACAGTTGGAAAAGAAGCTAAAGCAATAGCAGATGGTGCTAAATCCAAAAATTCAAACATCTTGGCTATGTCTTTTGAAAACAATCAAGACGTCATAAACTGCTTAAGGGATCTAATAAAACAAAACGATAAAATAATTGTAAAAGGCTCAAGAGGTATGCATACCGATGAGATTGTATCATATCTTTTAGAAATTAAATAAAATTATAAAGGTGCCACGCTTTCTAATTTTTTAGAAAACTTGGCACCTCTTATTTTGTATTATTTTTAAGTTAATATACTTATTGTTTAGCTAATTAACTGTTCTCTTAACTGTTTCAAAAGCACTTTTTCTCTCCTTGATACTTGTACCTGCGTCATTCCAAGGGTCTTTCCCGCTACTGTTTGGGTTTGATTTTTAAAAAACCTTAAAATAATTAAGTTTTTGTCCTTTTCATTTAGCTTCTCAATAATTTGTTCTAAGGCAAGCTTTTCAGAAATTTTCTCATCGTGTGAATCTATAGGGATATCTACTTGAGTTTCACCATCTTCACTTTCCATTGTTAATGATAGTGGTACTCTAGCAGCATTGAGTGCTAATGCAACATTTTCTACCTCAACACCTAGAATTTCAGCTAGCTCCTTTATAGTAGGCTCTCTTCCCTCTTTAGCCAAAAATTTAGACGATTCTCTCATCGCTTTTAAGGATAGCTCTTTAAGAGCTCGTCCAACTTTGACTGTTCCTCCATCTCTAAACAGCTTTTTTATCTCGCCTAATATGACAGGAACCGCATATGTTGAAAGTTTGAATCCTCTTCCCTCATCAAAAGAATCTATAGCCTTTATAAGTCCTATACATCCCGCTTGATACAAATCGTCATATTCTATACCCCTACCTTTAAAACGCTTCGCCAATGAATGCACTAAACCTAAATTATTGCTTATCAAATCCTCTCTATTTTCCATTTGTATGTAACCTTAAAATAAGATTTTTCTCAAGGGTAATAGTAGTACCCTTACCTTCCTTTGAAGAAACCTTCACCTTGTCCATAAAACTTTGCATAACTGCAAAACCAAGCCCGGCACGTTCAGCTCCTCCCGTTGTAAACAAAGGTTCCATTGCCTTGTCTATGTTCTTTATTCCACAACCCTTGTCACGAATTTTAATGCTAACTTTACCATTTTCAAAAATTTTAGCCGATATATATATTGTTCCTATACTGTCTTTATAAGCATGTACTATGCAATTTGTTACTGCCTCGGATACGGCTGTCTTAATATCTGCAAGCTCATCGATTGTTGGATCCAATTGAGAAATAAACGCCGATAGAGTTGCCCTCGCAAAACTTTCGTTGGTCGACTTACTTACAAAATTTAAATTCATTTCATTAATTGCTTTCATTTTTTTCACATCCCTCTTCTAATACACCCAAAGCCCCAAGTCCTGAGAGTTTTACTATCCTTTCTATATGACTAGGCATATTTACAACCTTTAATTTTCCGCCTTTAAGGCTAATATTTTTATATCTTCCCATAATAAGTCCTATCCCAGAGCTGTCCATAAACTGCACACCACTAAAATCCAATTTAAGCAAAGATGGACCCTTTTTATCTATTGTTATATCGATCTCTTCCCTCATTGATTTTGCAGTATGGTGATCTATATCGCCATCAAGCAGCGCTATAGTTTCTCTTCCTTTGGATATTATTTTTACACCCATTTTTGCACCTCCAACTATATTTTAAAACTCCATAATTTTATAACACAAAAAACATCTACCTATTAAGCATAATAGGTAGATGTATTAATTTTTAGTCAAAAAATGTCTTGTATATTTAATTAATTATCAACTTTTCCCTTACCTCTGCACAAAGGTACAATGATCCCAATATTATCAAGTTGGAACCATCTTTTTTAGCTAAGGAAAATGCCTTTTCTAAAGCGTCATCAACACCACATGAGTCATACACAAATTCAAAATAATCCTTTCCCAA
Source organism: uncultured Eubacteriales bacterium (assembly GCA_934486915.1). Classification (GTDB taxonomy): domain Bacteria; phylum Bacillota; class Clostridia; order Oscillospirales; family Acutalibacteraceae; genus CAKSJY01. The sequence continues at coordinate 7,820 of CAKSRC010000013.1, read as the reverse complement.
TGCCGCAAGTTCCTTTGAAGAAGCAGCCCTTGGATTATTTATATTTGAAGTTACTACCTTTCTAAAACACGGCGATAATATCGACAATGTCTTCTTAATATCCTTATCTCTAAGCATACCAATAACAGCAACGTTATTTTCTAAGTGAATATCCTCCATTATAACATTTTTCAATGCATTGGCTGAATCAGGATTATGGCAGCCGTCTAAAATTATCAATGGTTCTTTAGATATAACCTCTAATCTTGCCGGCATTTTTGTATTAATTAATCCATTTCTTACATGTTGTATTTCTATTTCTATGCCTAATCTCCTTAAAGAATTTATAGTTTCTATAGCAGTAACTGCATTTTTCACTTGATGATTCCCAAGCAAATGTATCAAATACTCTTCGCCTTTATATGTAAAAATCGTCTTGTCTATATCGCAAGATAAAATCTTTATATCTTTCATATTAGGTATTATAAATTGATTATTTTTCTTCAGTGCTACATTTTTTATAACTCCCAATACTTCTTTATCTTGATCGGGATACATTACGGTAGTAGACCCTTCTTTTATTATTCCGGCCTTTTGATAGGCTATTTCAGATAAAGAATTTCCTAAAATATTCATGTGATCCAAGTCAATATGAGTTATAACTGAAACGAGTGGACTCGAAATAACATTAGTAGAATCAAATTTTCCGCCAAGCCCCGTTTCCAATACAACTATATCACAATTTTGATCATAAAAGTATTTAAAAGCTATAGCAGTTATAAACTCAAATTCAGTAATGATTTTTCCCTCTTCGCTCATTTCGTCTACAACTTTCTCTATAAAACTAAAAGTATTATCAAGCTCAGTCTTACTTATCATTTCACCGTTAATTTGGATTCTTTCTCTAAAATCTATTATAAACGGTGATGTAAATAAGCCAACTCTATATCCCTTATCTTTTAATATAGAGTGGATAAATGAACTTGTCGACCCCTTACCGTTAGTCCCCGCTATGTGAATGAATTTGAGCTTATTTTGCGGATTTCCTATCCTGAACAAAAGCTCCCTTATTCTTTCAAGTCCGGGCTTTATTCCAAATTTTAAATAAGAATTTATTTTATCTATTGTATCACTACTATTCATTAACATCCCTCCTACTCTAAGTATAACCTAAAAGTAATTCAGCACACAAGAAAACTTGCGCGCTGACATTAATTAAACAAGATCTGATTCTTGACCAATCTTTTTTATTTTAGATTTTACGTTTATATTATAAGAAGACCTTTTTAAAGTTTCTTTGGGGTTACTTTCTATTGATCTAAAATAACTTGTTTGGTTATTTTTTATTAACTTAGTAAAGTTAAATATATCACTGTTATATTCAAAAACAGTTTTATTTATTGATTCGCTAACCAAGGATCTTATTTGCTCTTGTATTTTATTATTTATGTTATCAAAATCTTTCTCCTTAAATTCCTTATTGGGTTCCTTAGCAATTTCCAATATGCTTATGTTAGCGCATATATTTATATCAAAAATAGGTTTGTTATCTTCTATTCTTACTTTAGCCTTGCTTTTAGAATTTATAATATCATAACTTACTTTTCCTATGCCTTCTATTGCAATAGTTTCTTCTAAATTCTTAATTTCTTTATTTAATAAAAGACTTCCCTTTGTTTCTCTTTCATTTAGAAAACCTGAAAGTTTATCTTTTTCAAATACAGCTGTCCCAGAAGTTTTAATGTTTTGATCATCTTCAGTTAATAAACAAGCACCCGCATCTTTTATGCCCCCCTCGAAAGCAGTAACGAAATCCAATAAAGTTGAATTAAATGATGCGGCACTGACTTTTCCGTTTTTAGCAAGCATAGAAATATCCTTTGCCGGCATAATCTCTCCATTTTTCTCATATGTTAGGATGTCACTTGCTTGTCCTTTACTTATGAATAAGTTCACTGATGGCCTTGATTCGTAATACCTTACAAAGAAATTCAACACATTCTCTATGCCGTCTTTTGCCGTATCCTCCCCTACTACTATCATAAGGTTTTGAGAATACAACGGCTTTCTCCCGCTTTGTTTAGATATCTCCTCGAATGCGTCGGCAACTGACCTGCCCTTTGATTTCATAATACTCATAGTATTACTATCTTCACCATCATTCGATTCACCCTTAGTATCAAATATTTGAACAGTTACATTGTATTCATCCAACACTTTGTCTATAGCGATTCCTTGTATTATAAGCCTTTGGTAAATCTGTTTTGAGTTTGAACAGCCGCTTAAAACAAGCATAAGGCTCAACAATATAACAATGGCTATTCTTTTACACTTCATTATTATTTGCCCCCTGTCCATTTTTAACTTTATCAACTATAAGCAAAACAGTAGGCAATATAACGGATACCAACACGGTAAATCCAAATGAGAATTTAAGGTCAAACAATATATTAGAAATCATCCTATATTCCGAAGCTAATACGCTCAATACAGCAACCAAAAATCCTCCTATAATGATAGACCATCTTGATACCTTTTCGCCCCAAACCTTTTTAATGCATAATGCAAAAATATATAAGAATAGTGATATCTTTATAAAGAGTCCCGAAGTCCATATACCCAAGTACAATGAATCTAAATGCTTAAGAATTCCTACTTCTGAAATACTTATAGCGCTATAGACAGGGAACATTTGAGTTTTTAAATAATCTCCCAACGCTCCAACTATTACGATTATCATAATAAGTGCTGACAAATATACAAACAAATTCCACCAAACAAACCCTTTCTTGGCATCTCCCTTTGCAGACGGTAATAGCATAGCTAAGGCAGGTATACATGCTGTTTGCGATATCATAAGCACTGTACCGTTTATCATCTCACAAGGGCCGTTATACATAATGGGTTCATAATTTATATTATCGATTTTAGGTACAAGAGCAATAACTATAAATATAATAGCAATGCAAATTAATATAAATATAACCCCTGCTGATCTTGCAATTGCTTCTATACCCTTAAATGCCCCATAACATGAAGCTAAAACTATAGCTAAAGAAAGGACCATAAGCGAAATTTCAGGACTTATTATATTGCCCACAAATATATTAAACAGACTTAATGAGTAAGTGCAAGTAAATAGAAAATATATGGCATACACCAAAGAAAATATAATGCCCACTTTGCCCATTAAGTTAAAAGAATATTGCACTATATTGAGATTTCCTGAACAATCATATAGTTTATATATTGGTATTATAAATAAAAAGGTAAATAGAAACGCTATTATAGCCGATAGTATTAAATCACACATACTATTACTTTTTGATAAAAGCGGAGTATAGGCTAAATTCATAATAATGCGGCTTACAAAAAGCAATATAAATAATTGACTCATTGTAATAATAGATCTCTTAGCCATATACATTACTCCTCTCTTGTCTCATGATTTGTTCCCGGCATATTTTTTATATTACTTGATTTTTTGGATAACGTTTTCCATCCTGCTCTCACCAACACGTCCCTCATAGAAAACATACTAAACGGAGATAGCGGCGCTGTAAAAGGTACACCATAATTACTTTTCGCACAAACATTTATAAGAACAATACAAAAGATAATCATTATGCCCCATATTCCCATAAGTCCACCTGCTACGATAAATATCATCCTAAGTATAGCTATAGGTTCATATAAGCTTGGTATAACATAGGATGATATTGCAGTAAGTGCAACTACCATTAATGTAGGAGCCCCAATAAGTCCTGCACTTACTGCAGTTTCACCTATAACCAATGCCCCTACAATACTCACTGCGTGTCCCAACGGTCTTGGAAGTCTTAGCCCTGCCTCACGCATAATTTCATATATAAAGTGAATTAAAAGTGTTTCAACCATTAAACTAAACGGTGTAGTTGCTACAGCTTTTGCTATCTTATTTAAAAGTTCACCCGAGAAAAATTCCGGGTGAAAAGTAGCTATTGCAACATACAACCCTGGCAAAAGTGTTGCTATAAAAAAAGAAAGATACTTCAGCCAACGTGTTAATGTTGCAAAATAAGGACGTTCTGAATAATCATCCAATGTTTGAAAATACTCGACAAACAAATATGGAGTTATCAAAGCATTTGGCGTACCATCTATAAGTATAGCTACCCTGCCTTCTGCTATTTTAGCGCATACAGTATCAGGTCTTTCGGAATTTCCAACACTGCTGAAAAGAGATAGATCTCCCTCTCGCTCCAAATATGGTGTCATATAACCTGATGCTAATAAAGTATCTAAGTCTATTCTTTTTATCCTGTTTCTTATTTCCTTTAATATTTTATTTGATACCAATCCCGTTATATAGCAAAGACAAATATCAGTTTTTGATATGTCCCCTACTGTCATAGTCTCGAACTTAAGTTTTGGATTTTTTATTCTTCGCCTAACCATAGTCATATTTATACGCATAGCTTCAACAAAGCCTTCTTTTGAGCCTGTTTGCATAACTTCTGACGTTGGTTCGGATATACCTCTAAAAGAGAATCCTTGGATTCCAATAGCTAACATATGGTCATATCCATCAACAGCTATTACCGCAAAACCAGACATTATGAATTTAAAGACTTCTTGAAAACTTGATATTTCTACCTGTTCGGATGTGGAAAGAAGATAATCTTTTATATAATAAAATTTTTCTTTTGCTTCTTTATTTTCGTAAGTACCGTTTCTTATAGGGGTTATAACACCCGTTGCTAAAACCTCTTTATTTACCATTCCTTCAATAGTAATAACTGCAGTTTTAGTACTATCAATATTATACTCTCTTATAGTTAAATCCGCACTGTTGTCAAAACTCTTTTTTAGCAGTTCTAAATTCTCATCCAAAGAGTTTAAAAGTGGTATTTTTTCGGTTTTTGGTCTTTCTTTTGTGCTTGTATATAAATCCATAAACCTTTTAAAGTAACCAAACAAGATTTATCACCTTCTAAAAATCATTTCGATATAGTATTTATTTGCAAAAATTATTTTAATATACAGTAACGTGAACATATTTATGGTATATTTCCTTGTAAAAAAGCAAATATAATATAAGGTGATAAAGATGACAATTTCTCTAATACGAACATTATTTTTATATTTGATGATAATCCTGGCCGTTAGAATAATGGGTAAACGTCAAATAAGTGAACTTCAAACCTCCGAACTGGTAGTAACCCTATTAATTTCCGACATAGCCGCGATACCCATGCAAAATACATCTCAGCCTCTTGTAAGCGGATTTATACCAATTTTAGTATTGGTTTCATGTGAACTTTTACTTTCTGCAAGTATGCTCAAAAATTCCAAGTTTAGAAAGCTTGTATGCGGTAAACCTATTATAGTCATTAAAGACGGTGAAATCGATCAAAAAGAGATGAGACGTTTAAGAATGAGTACTGAGGACTTATCAGAACAGCTTAGACAAATGGATGTCTTTAATATATCTGAAGTTTCCTACGCTATAGTCGAAACAAACGGCAAATTAAGCGTCTTAAAAAAACCTGAAAACCAACAGCCTACAAACTCCATGCTTGGGATTGTAGCCCCTGAGGACGACTTCTACTCTGTTGTTGTAAGCGACGGTGAAATATCTGAATTTTCCGCTTCCTTATGTGGGGTATCAAACCAATGGATAGATGGTGTCCTTAAGGCTGAAAAATTAAATTTAAATGACGTATTCATAATGACAGTAAATAAAAGTAAAGATTATTATGTGGTAAAAAAAGAGGATAAAAAATGAAAAGAATTTGGGTAGCAATAATCGCATTTGCTTTAGTAATATCTCTTTGTATTGTAGAAAATATATTGGTAAATAGGACAATATCAGAGCTTCAAGAAAACGTAAATTTAGCACAAGACTATGTAAAAAGCAAAGATATAGAAAGCGCAAGTATAATAACTCAAAAAATAAATGATATATGGAAAGATAAAAATAAAACAATAGAAATGCTTATAGCTCATGATCAATTAGAGCCTATACAAATTTCTATTGCTGTATTAAAAGCTAATATCGATACCGAGGAATACAACGATTTCCTTGCCGAATCAAATAAAATAGCTGCTCACCTTAAAAATTTAAAAGATACTGAATCTCCTACTATTAATAATATATTATAAATATAACCTCCTGTCCGGGCAAAGCCGAACAGAAGGTTATTGTTTAGTAGAAAACTACTTTTCTTTGCGTTTTCTTCCTAGTAATACTATTGCTAAACAGGAAATAATTGCTATAATTGTTGTTCCTAAAATAAAGGAATATGATGTTTGATCTCCTGTTGTTACATATCCCCAAACAGACCCATCGTTATTAGCACCACTCGTTTGTTTTTCTGAGGAGTTTACATTCGAATTGTCATTGCCTGATTGAGCGTCTGAGTTAGTATTTCCGTTATTATCATTATTCGGTTTATCATCAGAGGGATTGTTATTAGATGCTTTTTCGTAAATTGCATATGGTGAAAAATGCTTTAATGTCAATTTTACGAATTTATCTGTTCCTCCCGGGCAGGCCATTGAGTCTATATATTCTAAATCTATATCCTCATTGTTTCCTTCGCCCAAGAATACTGCAGCTATATTATCTTTATCCCAGTCATCTGCTAATTTAACATATAGTGATAAGTCGGAATTAAAATTAGTGTACTTCTTGCCATCAGAGCTAATTACACTTACTAAGAATATCTCTAATTTATCCTGATTTGCCTCTTTCAAATGTTTATCATCAAAAAGTTCTTTGTATTTTTCCCAATCATCTTGAGATGATTTTTGATCTAAACGTCTAATTTCAAAACGTGAACCTTTTTCAAATATTCCATTTGAATTATCAATTGCATACCAGATTGGTTTGTCATTTGATTCATTTTTTATCCAAACAATTCCATTTTCTTTTACTTCTGCACTGATTGTTCCGTCTTCGGATACATAATTTTCAACATTATCATATTTAGGTTCAGCTGGCTTACCCCAGTCAGACTTGTCAACAACGGTCTCTACACTTACAGATCTTTCAACCCTATTGTTGGCCTGACTATATCCTTCGACTGCGGAATAGTCATAATTTGAATCATATGGCATATCGTAGTATACTGCATAATCAGCTTTTCCAACACTTGGTACAGTCTCGCCGTCTGCCCAATGCCAACCATCTTCAAGAGTTACTTCTGAAAGTTTTGTTCCGTATTTTACACCTGATTTAGCAGAAGGGGTCTCGATATTTTCTACTTTTGCTTTTTCTATTGTAAATGTCCAACCATCCGATAGGTCTTTTGCAACAGAATAATTGGCTTCATTTGCAACATCTATCTTGACTGTGTATGTTCCTGCACCCTTTACGTTTTCCGGTTCAACATAATTACCAGTTTCATCGTAATATTTTACAGTTATATTTTCATTTGGAACTATCTTTTCATTATTTGATATAACCTTAGCTGCTTTTGCTGTCCCGTCATACACTTGGCTTTCAGGGCCTTCAAAGCTAAAGCCTTCTTTGTTTAATTGTGCCGGTTCAATCTTAAATGTCCAGCTGGCATCTCCTATGACTTGTTTGCTAAAATATTTATCAGTTTCTGCAACTTCTATCTGTACTATGTATGTTCCTGCATCTTTTGGTTGGTTATTTTTAACAGGATTACCATCTTTATAATAGTTTACGGTTATGGCGCTTTCGGATATATTAGCATCCTTTGGCTTTACTGTAACTGTCTTCGCCTGACCGTCGTATGTTAATTTCCCCGTATTTGGAAATTCAAATTTACTTTTGTCTAAATCCGCTTTCTTTTTTACATCTAGATTTATAGTAATATCCTCATCGGTAT
>CAKSRC010000012.1 GCA_934486915.1 uncultured Eubacteriales bacterium | reverse complement strand
TAAATCTTTCAAAATAGGATTAGTCATTTAAACTATCTCCTTTTTAAACATCTTATTATTAATCTATCCTATCAAACACACTGCCATTTGAGTGATTTTTTCAAACAATGGCAATGATATTAGAATTATAGTCACTTTACCTGCAAGCTCTATCTTAGAGGATAATGCGCTTTCCCCCGCATCCCTGCAAGCATCTGACGAAAATTGAGTAAGAAAGCATATACCCAATGCCTTAAATAAAATAGAAGCATACTCCAAAGGAAGTTTAGACTCCTCAACTAAATCCTTTATTTGAGATATAAGTGGATTTATCGAAACAAGTATAAGTATAAATATTAATATGCCGCATACCAAAGATATAACCATTGAATATTCGGGATTATACTTCCTTAAAAGCACACATATAATTGCCGCCATGACTGCTACTACACAAATTGATATTATATCCATACTTTATAAACCAAAAATAGACTTTATTGACTTAAACAATACATCTATTTGCTGGATAATCATCATCAATACTACTATTAAACCGGCAAGTGTCGTCATCATGGCCTGCTCTTCTCGACCGGAACGTATCAAAAGTTGATTTAGTACTGCGACTATTATACCTATAGCGGCAATTTTAAAAATTAGATCTATATCCATAAACATCCCCCATTTTTCAACTAATAAGCAGTGTTATAGCTATTCCTATAAACAAACCAAGCATTAAATAAAGCTTAGATTTTCGCTTTTTTTCTTCTCTTGCACTTTCAAGATAGGTACTTGCCATATCTATGTTTAATTTGCAATTGGAAAGCTGGCCCTCTATATCGCTTACACCAAGATTTTCTCCAAGCCCTTTTATAACATCTATGTCCTCGGGTTTTAGACCATATCTTCCCCTTATATTCTCAACAGCGTTTTCCCATGAAGTATCCATCGTATTTCCTTTATGTATCTCACAAATACAAAATTCAAGTATATCCGCTACAAAAAATCTATTCTTATATTTTTCAAATATCTCGGGCAATGGAACTGCTGCATACCTTATCTCCGTTGATAAAAAGGATAAGAATTTTAGATATTTTTCATAAAACTCTACTCTTAGCGAAAGTTTACGAGACGCCGCATATCCTCCCATAGTTCCTGCAAAAATTAATATTATTGATCCTATTATTTTGAGCATATAACTCATCAACTCCATATATCTTTTCTACTTCGCCGGGTTTACTCCTGTCTTTTAGCATAACTATATTTGAAAATGCTCTTGTATCTAAAAGTCTTATTGCTTGTTTTCTTTTTAAAAGTTCGTCTATGTTCCTTGCATGGATAGTAGAAATTATAGATACACCCGCATTTAGGCCTTCCTCAATTGCTTCTATGTCGCCTATATTACCAATTTCATCGCAAACTATAATATCAGGGGACATAGACCTTAGCGCCTGCATTATTCCCTCACCCTTTGGATATCCGTCCATGACATCACAAAGACCTATATCATTCAGACTCTCGCCGTTGCTAACGCAGGCAAGTTCTCCCCTTTCATCCACAACAGCCACTTTTTTTATATCACTATACCTTCCCAAGGATAAATTTCTGGCTATATCTCTCAAAATGGTAGTTTTACCTGAAGACGGAGGTCCGACTATTAATACCCCCATATCCCATGGCACTCCCATATCAAACAAAACCTTGGATATATCCGTCTTTTGACGGGCAATTCTTATATTAATAGATGATATATCCTTGACTGACAAAATATTTCCACTCGATGTTACCGCACTTCCGCAAATTCCTATTCTATGTCCACCATTTATAGTTATAAAACCATTTTTTATCTCTTCTTGATGCGAGTAAACCGAATATGAGCAAATACTTTGAAAAATATTATTTATAAGACTTTTACTCGATATCAACTCACTTCCATCAACTTTTTGAACAAGCTCACCCATGCAATTCAAAAAGTAAATTTTATTTTTTAAAACTACTGTTATAGGCTTCCCAGACCTTAGTCTAATCTCCTGCATCTCATTTTTTAAATCGCTTGGCATATTTTTAAAAAGTCGTCCTATATCACACCCAAGTATATTTAAAATATAATTAAATGCATTTTCATTTTTAATCACACTTGTCCCTCCCCATGGTAAATAAATATGTCCCACATAGAGGTTTTAGAACAACAAAAAAACTGCTGATTAAAATCAGCAGTTTTTTATTTTATATCTATCTTTATATAATTAACTTTTTAATATACCAATAATACCTCTAATAAAAAATAAAAAACAACCTACAAAACTACAATTGAGAAATCGCAAATTTGAAGTTGTTTTCGAATTTTACCTATAGCTGCTGTATAAACAACAACTATATTACATACTTATGCTATTTTAGGTACTTAAGTACTTAAAACAACAATAAGTACATAACATGCAATCTTTGCATCACTTTTACCTTTTCATTTAGTATAAATCTATACTAGATATTATATTACCAGCAAAATAGGTCGAAGTCAAACAAAAAGTGAAAATTTGTTTACATAAACAAATATGTGAACTTATTTCACAATTTTGTGTCGATTTTATACATTTAATCTTTCAACCAAATATATATACTATAAATTTCCATATTTATAATTGCTTATGCTTATAAAGTTTGTATTTCTTTTTTTATGCTTTATAATTTTATCTCTAATTACCTATATATATATTATAAACCAAACACGATAATAAGGGTAAACATGTGAATATCCATCACATATCTACCCTTACTCCATTATTATCTACCACAAGTTTCTAACTATTCTTCATACAATTTGGTTGATAAATACCTTTGCCCGCTGTCAGGCAAGAGAACTACTATATTTTTGTCTCTATTCTCTTCACGTTTTGCAAGCTCTAACGAAGCACAAAGTGCAGCCCCTGAAGACATACCAACTAAAACTCCCTCTAGTTTAGCCACATCTCTGCAGGCCTTAAATGCATCCTCATCCTCTATGGCTATTATTTCATCCGGGATACTCTCGTCATATATAGAAGGTACAAAACCCGCACCTATGCCCTGAATGGCATGTTTTCCCGGGGTCCCCTTAGAAAGTACCGGCGAACCCTTAGGTTCTACTGCAACAATTTTCACATTATCTATCTTGTCTTTCAGAACCTTTCCGACACCTATCAACGTACCTGAGGTACCAACTCCCGCTACAAAAATATCAACTTTTTTATCAGTATCCTCTAGGATTTCCAGTGCTGTAGTCTTTTCATGCGCCAAGACATTTGCCTTATTGTCAAATTGAGACGGCATAAATGAATTGTCTATTTCATTTAAAAGTTCTTTTGCCTTTTCAATAGCCCCATTCATGCCAAGAGCACCCTTAGTAAGGACAATTTCAGCCCCAAAAGCCTTTAGAATATTTATCCTTTCCTTGCTCATAGTATCCGGCATAGTTAAAATAACCCTATAGCCCTTGGAAGCGCCAATTGACGCAAGTCCTATACCCGTATTTCCACTTGTGGGCTCTATTATAGTAGCCCCTTCTTTCAAAATGCCTTTTTTAACTGCATCCTCTATCATAAAAAAGGCAGCCCTATCCTTCACACTGCCGGACGGATTAAAATATTCCAGTTTAGCAATTATGTTTGCATGTACATTATTTTCTTCACAATAGTTTTTTAGATAAAGCATGGGTGTGTTGCCAATTAGATCTGTAATGTTGTTCGCAATATTCTTCATAATAATCTCCTTATATCAAAAATCATATCAATTATTATTATTTCACAATAGATTATTTAATTCACAAAAATAAATATAACTTGATAATCTACCTATAGAAAAATGGATAGCAAATAATGCTATCCATTTTAGTTATAGAGCTATCTATATTATAAAAAACGTTCAATATTATCTTTGGACACTCTTGCGTATATTATAGGCTCTTCTTTTGGTTGATCCTTAGAAAATTCAATAGAATCAAGCAAGGTCTTTGAAGCTATATCACATTTTTCTTCGCTAGATGAGAATAATGTAGCTATCTTCTCGCCAACCCTTACATAATCACCTATTTTTTTATCTAAGATGATTCCTGCGCTGTAGTCTATGGAGCTTTCTTTAGTTTCTCTTCCTGCTCCTAAAATCATAGATGCTATGCCACATTTTTCGGTATCCATGGAGAATATGTAGCCTTCTTTGTCGGAGAAAACTTCTTTTTGTACTTTTGCCTTCTCAAAGTTGTTGTAGTCATCAAGAACAGCTACATCTCCACCTTGAGCTTTTACCATATCTTTTAGCTTATTGTAAGCTTTACCACTTTCAAGAGTTTGTTTTGCCATATTATAGCATTCTTCCAATGTACCCTTATTTGCAAGGAAAAGCATATTTGAAGCAAGGTCCAAGCATATTTCTAGAAGGTCTTTAGGTCCTCTTCCCTTTAAAACTTCACATACTTCCATAATTTCAAGGGAATTTCCTATTGCGTTTCCTAATGGTCTATTCATATCTGTAATCAAGGCAATTACTCTTCTTCCAACATGCTCACCTATAGATACCATAGCCTTAGCAAGTTCAATAGCCTGGTCTATGTTCTTAACAAATGCTCCACTTCCAACCTTAACATCAAGCAAAATACAGTCAGAGCCGGCAGCAATTTTTTTACTCATTATGCTCGATGCGATTAATGGGATACTCTCTACGGTAGCGGTTACATCCCTTAATGCATATAGTTTTTTGTCTGCAGGTACGATATTCCCTGATTGGCCGATTACACTCACGCCAACATTTTTTACTATATCAAAGAACTTATCTCTTTCTATAGCTGTTTGCATACCCGGTATGGATTCCATTTTATCTATAGTTCCGCCTGTGTGGCCAAGACCTCTTCCGGACATTTTGGCAACGGGTACACCTAAGCAGGCTACTATTGAAGAAATAATTAAAGTAGTCTTGTCGCCTACACCGCCGGTACTGTGTTTATCAACTTTTATACCCGGTATAGAGGAAAGATCTATCATTTCACCTGATTCTGCCATACATTTTGTAAGTGTCGCTGTTTCTTGAGACGTCATACCTTTAAAATATATAGCCATCAAAAGAGCGGAAACCTGATAGTCCGGTATAGAACCGTCAACATATCCCTTAACAAAGAATTCTATTTCCTCATTTGATAAAACTTCACCGTTTCTCTTCTTTACAATAACATCATACATTCTCATTAAAATGCACCTCTTTTAATATCCTGAAGACTCTTGATTATTAATAAGTTTTATAATTCTGCTTGTTCCAAGCCTATCGGCCCCTAAATTAATAAACTTTTCTGCATCTTCAAGAGTTTTAATTCCACCGGCTGCTTTTATTTTTATGTCTTTGCCAACATTCTTAGCAAATAACTCAATATCCTCAAATGTTGCACCGCCGGTTGAAAATCCGGTTGAAGTTTTTATAAAGTCTGCCTTAGCCTCAGTTACGATTTCACATAACTTAACCTTTTCTTCGTCACTTAATAGGCAAGTCTCGATTATAACCTTTAGAATTTTGTCTTTACAAGCTTTTTTTACAGCCTTTATCTCTTCTAAAACCTCGTCAAACATTTTATCCTTAACATAGCCAAGGTTGATAACCATATCGATTTCATCAGCACCGTTTTTTATTGCATCTTCAGTCTCAAATACTTTAGTAGCAGTTGTACTATATCCATTTGGAAAACCTATAACAGTGCAAATAGCAATTTTGTCCCCTACATACTCCTTTGCTCTTTTTACATATGATGCAGGTATACAAACTGATGCGACATTATATTTTATACCATCGTCACATATTTTTTTTATTTCCTCGAAAGTAGCTGTTTGGGAAAGCAATGTATGATCAACTTTGCTTAATATATCTTTATTATCCATGTTAAACTCCTATTTACAATTTTATCTCTTTCCTTTTTCATATGGCACACCATCTGCTTTTGGGGCAACTGAACGGCCAACAAAAAGTATAAGAACAATAATGGTGAGAATATAAGGAATCATTGCCAACACTTCGGATGGTAATATAGCATTTCCCCCGCCAAGCATTACAACTAAAGCCTGAGCAAATCCAAAAAGCATACATGCCCCATATGCTCCAAACGGAGTCCATTTACCAAATATAACTGCTGCTAGGGCGATAAATCCTTGACCACTTATAACAGTTGGTGCAAATTGTGATACAACTGCTAAAGTCATTGAAGCTCCACCAAAACCTGCAAGCATTCCTGATAATAGAACGCATATGTACCTTGTAAGAGAAACGTTGACTCCCAAAGTGTCGGCGGCTGCAGGATGTTCACCTACTGAACGTACTCTTAATCCCCATTTTGTTTTATAGAATATAAACCAAACAATAGCGGTTAATATAAGTGCTATAAAAGCTGTCATATCAACACTCAAATTAGAAAGTAGAGAACCATTTTGGAATGAAGATCCATCCCAAATTTTAGGGAGTTTGTTTGTTACAGTCCTACTCATCGTAGCACCATTAAACGTAACCTTACACAAAAACAATGCAAGCCCGGGCCCTATAAGGTTAATTGCCATACCTACTATTGTTTGATCTGCCTTAAAATTGATAGCAGCTATAGCAAGAAGCAATGAAATTAAGCTTCCTGAAAGTCCTGCGACTAAAAATCCCAACCATGGATTACCGGTAAAATAGCCAACAGTTGCTCCCGTGAATGCTCCTATTACCATCATGCCTTCTATACCTATGTTTACAACTCCGGCACGTTCAGAAATTACTCCTCCCAAAGCTCCAAATATGAGTGGAGTAGAATACATTAATGTTATTCCTATAATAACTACTATATTAGTCAGCATCTTTCTTCACCCTTTTCCTTTCAAGCCTATCTGCCAATACAGGAACTATTCTTGTAAGCGCTACAAAGAATACTATGGTTCCTATCATAATATTAATAATTTCACTTGGCGCCCCGGTTTCAAACTGAACTGAACGTCCACCATAAATCAATCCACTAAATAAGAGTCCTGCAAATATACAGCCTATAGGCGAACTATTTGCAATCAAAGCTACTGATAAGCCATTAAAACCATTATTTTCAAAGACAGAAAGGACTGAAACATTATGAGGGGTAATCCCCATTACCGTAATGGCCCCTGCAAGACCTGATATAGCACCGGAGATAAGCATTGATTGTAGTATGTTCTTATCAACATCTATACCTGCACATCTTGAAGAATTAGGGTTAAATCCAACCGCTCTTAATTCATAACCTTTTGTTGTCTTGTATAACAAGAACCAAGCTACAATTGCAACTAATATAGCAATTAATATTCCGATATTAATATCGGTTTTTAAAACTACGTCTGCAACATAAGGGTTCTTCTTTAAAGTAGCAATTCCTTCTTTACTTTCCTTCATATTCCTAAATAGGGTTATAAGTCCGGAATTATTTATATCATATGTACCCGTCGTGTTAGGTTTGTGGAATGTCTTACTATTAGAAATATAATTTAAGAAGTAAAGTGCAATCCAGTTTAACATAATACTTGTTATTACTTCATGAATACCAAATCTAGCTTTCAAGAAACCAACAATAGAACCATATACGCCGCCGGCTAAAATACCTACCAACATAAGCATAGGAATTTGTATTATAGGATGAAAATTAAATGTTATACCAAATATAACAGCAGTCACTGAGCCTATAATAAACTGACCCTCTGATCCTATGTTGAAAAGACCTGTCTTAAATGCAAATGCGACACTCACACCGGTAAGAATTATAGGTGTTGCCTTAATAATTACATTAGCAACTGATTTTGGTCTTGCAAATATTCCTTTAAACATTACACCAATAATTTCAAATGGATTGTATCCCGCAAAAGCTAAGATTATAGATGCAACTATAAATCCACACAAAATAGCTATAAGTGTTGAGGTTATTGGTTTTTTTAGTATTTTAACAGTTAGATTCATTTCTCTTACCTCCCGCCATAAGTAGACCTATAGTGCCTTCATCAGCCTCATTTTGCTTGAATGTTTCGACAATCGAGCCATCATACATTACAGCTATAGTATCTGATACATGCCTTACTTCATCAAGCTCAAACGATACTAAAAGTATTGCTTTTCCTTGGTCACGTAAATTTACCAAAGTCTTATGTATATACTCAATTGCACCAACATCCAAACCTCTTGTAGGCTGAACCGCAATTAGTAAATCCGGGTCATTCGAGACTTCTCTCGCAATAATAACCTTTTGTTGATTTCCTCCTGATAATCCTCTAACAGGATAGTCCTCACATTCGGCAGGTCTTACATCATAATCACTTATAAGTTTTCTTGTAAACTCTTTGATTTTATCATAATTCAAAATACCTTTATTAGAAAATGGTTTTTCCCTATACTTTTCAAATACGGCATTGTAAGCAACAGGAAAATCCAAAATAAGTCCACTTTTATGTCTATCTTCATGTATAGTGGATACCTTATTGTCTATTACATATCTAGGTGTCGTGTTTTGAATTTCTTTTCCGTTTATTTTAATGGTACCACTTTCGCATTTGGTCATTGAAGTAATAGCCTCAACCAATTCTTTTTGACCGTTACCATCTATTCCTGCGATTCCTACTATTTCACCTTTTCTGACTGAAAGAGAAAGATTTTTTACTTTATCTATCTTTCTTTCGTCTTTTACTGTTAAGTCCTTTATTTCTAGAACTACTTCCTTAGGTTCTGCAGGAGTTTTTTCAACAATAAGACGAACTTCACTTCCTACCATCATAGTAGCAAGGTCACTTTGTTCTACATCCTTAACCTTTACTTTGTCTATGTATTTTCCTCTTCTTATAATAGTACATTCATCAGAGGATTCTTTAATTTCTTTAAGTTTATGAGTGATTATTATAATGGTTTTTCCGTCTTTTATAAGGTTGTGCATAATCTTTAAAAGGTCTTCTATCTCTTGAGGAGTCAAAACTGCTGTAGGTTCATCCAAGATAAGTAGTTCTACTCCACGATACAATGCTTTTAAAATTTCTACACGCTGCTGCATTCCAACTGAGATATCCTCTATCTTAGCATCAGGGTCAACCTCTAACCCATATTTCTCGACAATTTCTTTTAGCTCCTTTTTAGCTCTTTTCATGTCAATAATGCCAAATTTGTTGGTTACTTCTCTTCCCAAAATAATATTCTCAGTAACGGTAAAATTATCTACCAACATAAAGTGTTGATGCACCATACCTATTTTATTTTCAATAGCAACATGAGGATTTTTTATGTTAACCTTTTGACCATTTAAATAAATTTCTCCCTCATCTGCTTGATATAAACCATAAAGTATATTCATTAAAGTACTTTTACCTGCACCATTTTCACCTAAAATTGCGTGTATAGTGCCTTTTTTAACATCTAAGGACATATCTGTCAGTACCTTATTTTTACCAAATGATTTATTGATATTTCTCATTTGTACTGCATATTCTTCGCTTATTTTCATTAAGTTCTGCCCCCTTTAGGCTATTGTTTTAAATTTAAACTTTATAAATTTCTACCCTAAGTTGCCAATAAACGCCTCATAGGCTTCTTTATTTCCGGGAGGCACTATTTCGTCTGCAGCAATTTTTGCTTCAATAGCTTTTGTATCCTCTAATATTTTAGGATCAACATTTGGATTTTCTTCAGGAAGGCCGACACAACCCTCTTTAAGACCGAATACCTCTGTCCTTCCGCCTATATCATTACCATTCATTTTTTCGTTTGATACAATAGCGCAAGCCTTACCAACCTTTTTAAGAGCTGAAGTTAAAACATTTTTAGGTGCTAAATATGATTGGTCTCTATCTACACCTATTGCAAATTTATCTGCTTCCTTAGCAGCCTCTATAACACCGTTTCCACAACCGCCTGCTGCAGAAAATATAATATCGCATCCATTTAAATACATCTTAGATGCCGTAGCTTTACCCTTTGCCTCATCGCTGAAACTCTCTACATATTGGGAATTAATTTTAATATCCTTGTTGAGCTCCTTAGCTGCGTATTTTACGCCTGCTGTGTATCCATACTCAAATTGACTTATTATATCTCCTCTAATACCACCTATGAATGCTACATTGTTGGTCTTTGTTGTTTTTCCTGCTATATATCCAACTAAGAATGCAGCCTCTTGTGATCTAAACACAACACCTGTAACGTTAGGAAGAGTTTCGTCCCCATATGAATTGTCCGCAATAGCATAGTTTATATCCACATTCATCTTTGCTGCCCTTTCAAGAGCATCCGCCATCGCAAAACCTATACCCCAAATCAAATCGCAGTTACGATCTGCAAGTTTATCCATGTTAGTTACAAAGTCGGAAGTTTGGGTTGATTCAATATAACTTACATTAGCGCCCGTCTGCTTTGAGAACTCTTGTAAACCTTCCCATGCCGACTGGTTAAATGATTGGTCATCTACACCTCCTGCATCAGTTACCATTGAAATTGTAAATACTTCATTTTTCCCTGTCTTAAAATCTGCACAACCTGCTGAACAAAGTAAAATTGCTGCAGCTGTAAATAAAGCTATTAATCTTTTCATTTTATCCTCCAACAATTTTTTAAGCTAAATCCAGCGCAAGCTTCATCATTTCAGTAAAGCTTGTTTGTCTGTCTTCTGCGGGCAAAGATAATCCTTTAAGAGGACAATCTGAAATAGTCAATATGCAAAGAGCATTTTTTCTAAGTCTTGCCGCATTCATATATAAAGCAGCCGACTCCATCTCAACAGCCAATATCCCCATCTTTTTCCATTTAAGAGTTGCTTCTTCATCATCACAATAAAAGGTATCAGACGAAAGTATGTTACCGATTACAGTGTTAATTCCAAGTTTTCTTGCTGATTGTACGGCCTTTTCAACTAAGTTAAAACTTGCTATAGGTGCATATGTGCCTGGTAAATTATACTGAGAAGCGTAATTTGAATTAGTACAGGCTCCAAGACCAATTACGATATCTCTTAGACCAACGCTGTCATCTATTCCTCCTGCTGTACCAATTCTAATGATATTATCTACATCATAAAATTTAAATAGCTCATAAGAGTAAATACCTATAGACGGTATACCCATACCGGAACCCATGACAGAAATTTCTTTACCGTTATATTTTCCGGTAAATCCTAACATATTTCTGACTGTATTGAAGCATTTTACATCCTCTAAAAAATTTTCAGCTATAAATTTAGCTCTTAGTGGATCCCCCGGCATAAGGACAGTTTTAGCTATCTCTCCCGGTTTGGCAATGTTGTGTGGTGTTCCTGAAATTGTACTCATTTCCATTATCCTCCAAAATTCTGTTTTGAAATTATATATTATTAATTCTTATATGCTGGTTGAATCTTTAACCTCGCCTTTGCTTATGTGCAAGGCTTTAAAAAGAGTGTTATTAAGCAAATCTGTAAAGAATTGAATAGTTGGTCCGCCAATTACAGCAGCTACTACGGTCGTAACAAAGAATTTTCCTCCCATAGCCCAACCTATAAGCAACGTGGTAACATCTATAGCCACTTTTATTATCTTAAATTGACTGTTAGTCTTTTTTACTAAAAACATTATAAGCGCTGTCCAAGGATCAAGTCCTATTTCAAGCGAAATGAAAATTGCAAGACCTAAAAACAATAATGTACAGCCTATGACAGATGATAAAATCTGATATCCTAAGATGTCAGTTGGTATATGCAACGCATTAAATATCCATACCCCAAGGCTTACAAAACTTCCAAGCGGAAGCACATATATAAATGTGCCTATATGTATATACTCTCTTGCTATAATGAAGATTATAACAAGTAAAGTATAATTTATGATATTGGTGGCAAGACCCAAATCATTGATTCCTGTCAAGTTAAACAGTACTACCCTTGCCCCATCGAAGAAAACCGATAAAGGGTCGTTTCCAAGTCCCGCTAAATTATTGAATGCGATTGCAAACCCAATAAATGCGACACCCAAAAAACAAAATACTATTTTCTTTATCCATTGAGAGGTCGATAGATTTAAAAGTAGTTTTTCTTTATTCATGCCTTTACCTCTTTAAGGAATGACCTTCCTTCTATTGTATTTTCGACATTAAAGTAATCAAGTATGGTTGCTGAAATATCAGAAAATCCTTTTCTTGTCTTTAAGTCTACGCCGTGTTTTATCTTATCGCCACATATAATCATTGGAGTATACTCTCTTGAATGATCCGTTGAAGGTGTGGTTGGGTCACATCCATGATCAGCTGTGATGATTAATATATCATCTTCTTTTAAAAGCCCTAAAAGCTCTTTTAGTTGACTGTCAAACTTAGTAAGTGCCTTAGCATAACCGTCCGGATTATTCCTATGGCCATAAAGCATATCAAAGTCTACCAAATTTACAAAGCAAAGACCTTCAAAGTCTTTTTTAGCATAATTAATGGTTTTTTCCATACCGTCATCATTGCCGCTGGTTCTAACAAACTCGCTTATTCCCTTGCCTGCAAATATATCATAGATTTTCCCTACTGCAATAGTATCAAATTTATTCTTTGCTAGAAGATCCAACATGGTATCTTTAGGCGGAACCAAAGAAAAATCGTGCCTGTTGGATGTCCTTGTATAGTTAGGGTATGTTCCTACGAAAGGCCTTGCAATGACTCTACCGACTCCAAAATTTTCGCCTTTTAGGATTTCCCTTGCTATTTCGCAATATCTATACAATTCCTCAACGGGCACAATTTCTTCATGAGCTGCTATTTGGAATACACTATCTGCTGAAGTGTATACAATTAAATCACCTGTTTTAACGTGTTCTTCACCATAATCTACCAATAACTGTGTGCCTGAATATGGTTTATTGCAAAGAACCTTCTTACCGGTGCGTTTTTCAAACTCCTCGATTATTTCTTTAGGAAATCCGTTTGGAAATGTCGGCAATGGTTTATTCGACACTATTCCTGCTATTTCCCAATGTCCTATAGTCGTATCCTTGCCCTTTGAAAGCTCCTCCATTCTCGCAAAAGAGCCCAAGGGATTTTCTTCCTTTTGACCGCAAGATACTCCTTGAATATTAAAAAGACCCAATTTTTTCATATTTTCAACTTTTAAATAATCAGTTTTAGATACAGCTGCAATAGTATTGCTTCCTGCATCTCCGTAATTAGCGGCATCCGGCATTTCGCCAATCCCAAAGCTATCTAAAACAATTAAAAATGCTCTTTTCATTCAAACACTTCCTTAAATATTAAATACAAGATTAAAATCTTAAAGCCACTTGTCTTTTATGATAACATAATATACCCCATAAATCAATTAAAAAATTAATCCTGCATGTCTAGTAGTTTGTTTAACTAATAAACTTTTGCTTAAATAGACATCATATCATTTATAATTAATATAATATTATGATAATATGGTCATGCCATATGCATAATTTATATTATTTTTATTGTAGGAATAATGCTGTTTTTTTTGTTAAAACTACATCTATAAAAAGAAGGGAAGTGTTTCTTTGAAAATTACGGAGCAAGAATACAGCGATATGACCGACAAAGCTTCACCCGGAAGTAAAATTTATAAAAATTGCTCACTGGCCTTTTTATTCGGCGGAGCCATATGTACTATAGGTCAAGTAATAACAAACGTTTGTAAAGCAAACGGAATGGAAATAAAAGACGCACGAACAGCCTCGTCCGTACTTTTAGTACTATTAGGTGCATTGTTAACGGCCCTTGGTGTATATGATAATATTGCTAAACACGCAGGTGCAGGATCGTTAGTTCCTATTACGGGTTTTGCCAACTCCATAGTTTCTCCCGCAATAGAATTTAAAAGCGAAGGTTATATAATGGGTATCGGCGCTAAAATGTTCGTAATTGCAGGTCCTGTCCTAGTATATGGAATAAGTACTTCCGCTTTATATGGATTAATACTTTATATTATAAAGCTATTTGTTTAGCACACACTGTTTTAAATTAAATATAGAACTTAAGCCTATGGTTATAGCCTCCTATAACCGTGGGCTTTTTATTTGGTATAAAATAAGCCTTATGCTATAAGGGCAATATAAAATTTTTATTATTAATAGCCACGCATATTTTGTCGCTAAAAACATTTTATATAAATGCTTAGTTTCTGCATATCTTGGACACATCAAGAATAGAATTAGAAATAGAATTGTAAAGAAGGAGAGATCATCCCTATGGATTACACTATGAATAAAGACACTCTTACCACAAGTACTGTGGTTTTTAAGGGTACTGAAGAGCAGCCGGTCGATATCGACTTTACTCTTCCGGATTATTGCCCGGATATTCAGCGTATTTTAAAATGCCAAATTTGCCCTAAAATCACATCAAAAAATATCTCGGCAGATCGATTGGATGTCGACGGGACAACATTTGTAAAATTAATGTACGTAGATTCCGTAAACGGTAAAATCCATTGCTTTGAACACTCATTGCCGTTTTCAACATCGTTTAATCTAAAATCAATTCCGGATGACGTGGTATCCGTCGTAAGATCTAAAGTTGAGTATGTAAACTGCAGAGCAGTAAGCCCAAGAAGGCTCGATATTCACGGAGCTTTCTCGTTATCCGCCAAAGTATTCGGGAAAGAGCACCAAGAAATAATTTCAAGCATTCCCGCTCCCGATATAGAGCAAAAAACGACAACATTAACCTCCAGCGACCTTATTGGCATAGGACAAAACCAATTTACTATAAATGAAGTTTTGGAAATTCCTCAAGGTAAACCAATGATAGAATCCATTGTAAGGGTAAATACCGAAGTTATCCTTAATGACTATAAGTCTATAGCAAATAAACTTATCCTAAAAGGTGAAGTTATCGTCAAAATCCTTTACATAAGCGATTCAATGGAAGGCGAGCTTGAATGTATAGAATATTCTATACCAATAAATCAGATAATGGATGTAAGCGGTATCGATGACGATTCCATATGCAATGTGAAGCTCGATGTCATGAATGATCGAGCAGAAATAAGGGAAGATTCATCAAATGAAAACCACCTTATAGATATAGAGGTCAAACTTTGTGCAACTGCTACAGCCTATATGGATCATGATATCGACTTAATAACTGATATATACTCCACTAAGTATGACATAACCCCCGTATTTAAGCAAACTGAGATATATAGGATAATGGAAAACATTGCAGAAAACTATATAGACAAACAAAGCATTAACTTTAGTGAAAAAAATATATCTAAGATTATAGATGCATGGAGTGAACTTTGCTCAGTTTCTGCCAAAAGAGAAGATAACAAGATAGTTTTCAAAGGCAAATATAATGTATGTATATTGGGAATCGACAGCGAAAACGAGCCCTTCTATATAGAAAGAATGATGGACTTTGAAACCAGTCACGACGGTGATTATAACTGTCCCGACATACACCTTGATATAGATGCAAAACTTACTTCAATAAGTTTTAGACTTGTAAATCCAAATGAAATAGAAGTAAGAAGTGAAATCGCCATTACAGGGTCTGTATACTGCATATATACATTAAAAGTCATATCTGAGCTCTCGGCAGACGAAAACTCATTGAAATCTAAGGAAAATCATCCCGCAGTTACTATATACTACGCTGATCCCGGTGAAAGTATTTGGAGTATAGCAAGAAAATATTCCACTTCTGTCGATGCAATCAAGATGGAAAACGATATTGAAGAAGATGTAATTCAAGAAAGAGGCATGCTTCTCATTCCAATGTAATATAAATTATTAAATATAAAAAATATAATGCTCTACCTAAGGGGGAGGACAAATGGAAGAAAAAAATATTTATCAAGACATTTCCCAGCGAACAAATGGTGATATATATATCGGTGTCGTAGGTCCCGTAAGAACCGGTAAATCAACATTTATAAAGAAATTTATGGATAGCTTAGTAATACCAAATATGGAAAGTACTTATCAAAAAGACAGAGCTATCGATGAATTGCCTCAATCCGCATCCGGCCGTACTATAATGACGACTGAACCTAAATTCATCCCAGAAGAGGCAGCCAAAATAACAATTGGCAAAAACGGCAATCTTAAAGTTAGGATGATTGACTGTGTAGGTTACATAGTTCCCAGTGCTTTAGGATATATTGAAAATGATACGCCAAGAATGGTTAAAACACCTTGGTTTGACGAAGCTATCCCGTTCAATATGGCCGCAGAAATAGGCACTAAAAAAGTAATTACTGAACATTCAACAATAGGTCTTGTAATAACTACAGACGGCAGTATTACTGATATAGACCGTGACGAATATGAGGAAGCCGAAGAAAGAGTTATCAAAGAGCTAAAGGAAATAAACAAACCTTTTATTGTGCTCCTAAATACTATGTATCCTCAAACGGCAGAAACTGCTGATTTAGTTAGAAGTCTTACACAAAAATACGGTGTACCCGTTATGCCGGTAGACTGCGCACAAATCAGTGAAAATGAGATAAAAATGATTTTAGCCCAAATATTGTTTGAATTTCCCGCTAAGGAAATAAAAATGGATATGCCAAAATGGGTATCATCACTCGAAAATGACCATTGGCTAAGATCCTCTATTTTCTCATCAATTAAAGAGGCTTGCAAAAATATATCCAAAATAAGAGACGCTGAGGATTTCTCTGCAAATCTAATGAAATGCGAGCATATTCAATCCGCAGACATTACTAACCTTGATTTAGGTACCGGCGAAACGCAAGTACGTGTAGAACTGGCTCCGGATCTTTTCTATAGGGTACTTGGAGAAAAAACAGGTCTTGACATAAAAGATGAAGCAGGCCTTATGAATTGTATCTTAGATCTTGCAGCTACTAAAGATAAGTTTAAAAAGATACAAGAAGCTTATGACGATGTCTCCGAAACAGGCTACGGTATAGTACTTCCGTCTATGAATGAACTAACCTTAGAGGAACCGGAAATAATAAAGCAGGGCGGAAAATACGGTATTAAGCTAAAAGCCAGTGCCCCATCAATACATATGATGAAAACCAACATTCAAACTGAAGTCACACCAATAGTAGGTTCCGAAGAGCAATCCGAGGATTTAATCAAATATCTATTAAATGAATTTGAAGAAAATCCTTCAAAAATTTGGGAGTCAAACATTTTTGGTAAATCTCTTCATGAGCTTGTAAATGAGGGACTTCACACAAAGCTTAATAGAATGCCTAATGATGCAAGAGGAAAAATCACTGAAACTATAGAACGTATCATTAACGATGGATGCAACGGACTTATATGCATATTAATATAAAACTTATAATAGAGATCGACTTTAAAACTTGTCGATCTCTATTTATTAACCATCAAAACCCAATAATCATATAATATAAAGTTTAATAATAAATTTACTAAAAAGGAGAATTGTATGGACAATAACGATTTTCAAAACACCGTAGAAAGATACAAGCAAGAAATGCTTGATATGGCATCAAAACAAAAACTCTCAAACGGAGAAAATACCAACATATACGAAACATATGAGGACTTCTTAAAAGAAAACCCCAAAAACGGAAAATTAAAAATTCAGGCCTCAACAGCACGCAGAGCTATCCCTATACCCAATGTACACGTAACCGTAAGCAAAAACTTTAAAGACGGCAAAAAGATATTTTTTGAGGGCCAAACAAACTCAAGCGGCATAATTGATAATATAGAACTTCCGGCTCCTGATAGAAATCTATCAGAATCCCCGTCTGACGAGATTCCTTATTCCAATTATGAAATCTTGGCAACACACTACAAGTATACGGCAGAAGAATACCTTAACGTCAATATATTTGACGGAATAACATCCATTCAGCCTATAAATCTAGTACCTAAATCTATCAATAACAACTAAAATAGGAGTGATAAAATGCCCGAAGCAGCTACACCTGTTATACCAACCTATATAACTGTCCATTTGGGGGAACCCGATGCCCCGGCTGAAAACATCACTATACCATTTATAGGATATATTAAAAACGTTGCCTCCAGTGAAATATATCCAACATGGCCGGAAAACGCAATAAGGGCTAATATTTTAGCCCAAATAAGTTTTGCTCTTAATCGTATCTACACTGAATACTATAGAAGTCGTGGCTACGATTTTGATATAACCAATTCAACTAGATTCGACCAAAAATTCACTAAGGATAGAGATATATTTGAAAATATCTCGCAAATCGTAGATGATATTTTTAATGATTACATTGTAAAACAGGGAAGCATATTACCATTTTTTGCCCAATACTGTGATGGAAGAAGAGTTACATGTGAAGGCTTATCCCAATGGGGAACAGTCCCATTAGCTGAAGATGGGCTTACTCCCTACGAAATCCTTCAACATTATTATGGTGACGATATTAATATAGTCTTTAATGCTCCTGTATCACCGGCTATCCCCTCATATCCCGGAGTCCCTCTTCGTTTAGGTAGTGCAGGAGATGATGTAAGAACACTGAAAATTCAGTTAAATCGAATATCTGACAATTATCCTGCTATACCTAAAATCACACGAATCAATAGATTTTTTGATGTTCAAACCGAAGATGCCGTAAAAGAATTTCAACGAATTTTTAACTTAACGCCAGACGGCATTGTAGGAAAGGCTACATGGTACAAAATCAAAAATATATATAACAGCGTTAAAAACCTTTCTGAACTATACTCAGAAAGTCTAACCTTAGAGGAAGTAAGCAAAGAATTTCCAAGAGTATTGCAGGAGGGTGATAACGGGATAGCCGTCAGCACATTACAATATTATCTAGATGTAATAGGATACTTTAATGACAAAGTTTCCGTTATACCCATAGATGGAATCTTTGGACCCCGTACTAAACAAGCAGTTATTGAATTTCAACAAGCCTTTGGCCTTACGCCGGATGGTATTGTCGGCAGAGACACATGGAATAAAATCGTTTCAGTTTATCAAGACACTATAAATTCTTTACCTGCGGAATATATTTCCTTAAGTGAAGAAATCTACCCGGGAAGAACCCTAAGTTTAAACACAACAGGAGATGATGTAGTATCACTTCAAAAGTTTTTAAATGTCATATCCCAAAATGACCCTCAAATACCCGCAGTGCAAGTTACTGGGACATACGATACTCAAACTGAAAATGCCGTTAAAGCTATTCAAGCCAGAAATAACTTACCGGTTAATGGAGTTGTCGGTCCTGTAACCTGGAACACTATCATAAATGAATACAAAGCATTAAGATAACAAAATTTTCAACTTTTAAACAATCCCTATACACTATTAATATATTTAAAGCACAATATTCGATTTAATATACAAATTTAAAAAAATATTTGACTTTTTCTCTCTTAAATAGTATTCTAATATTATACAACAAGGTTTGCTTACCCATGGAAAATTTGATTTTAGATTAGAAATTAATTTTTATATGGTCTGTCAAACCTTTTTGTTTTCCTATATCATCATAGGATACAAAAATTTTATTTAAGGAGTGGGTACGATTGTTTAAAAGTTTAAGTCAAAAGCAAAAAATCAGAGTTTTTTCTATCTCTGGAGCTATCTTAATGGTTTATGGCATTTTGTCCATATTCATGGGTATCTATTTTCATAATGATGCCGTAAGAGATAAGGCCAATGAACAAGCATCAACAACAAATTCAGTTCAAAGCGTAGAAGACACATCAAGCGCATATGTTGTAAATGTTGGTTCTTATGTTGAAAACGTATATGACTTTTCTCTTGATAGATCCTCCTATTCAGTATCCATGTTGGCATGGTTTACATGGTGGGGATCCGGAGAAGATGGACCTCAAACCAGCTTCCGTATTGTAAACGGTAAAATTTCAGACAGACAAATTATGACTGAATACACATCCTTCATCGATCCTGACGATCCGGAATACATAGTAGACTATGTACCTGGCAAAGGCGAAGAAGCAGTCCTTGAAGACTATCTACAATATTATGACGATGTTCCTGAGGAATATGCTGATAATCCTATAGCCTTCATTACGGATAATACCCAGAACTATGCAAGAGTTCGTTTCTTTGCAACCATAAATAAAGTATTTGATACTACAAGAGCCGGTATCGATAGCCATAGGTTGGATATTAGAATAGAAGATTCAAGAGATGCATCTATTGTTAAATTTGAAAAGGATCCTAATATGGCAGCCGATCTATTGGATCCAAACATCCAAATCCCAGGTTACGGAATTAAGGGAAGCAGCACTTCAATAAATACAAGAATCAATAAAACTACATATAGTGAACCTAGAGTAGACCTAGTAGATTCCAAAACAGGCACAACAGATTTCACCCAGTTTGTTACAAGCATAGATATCCAAAAGGATTTATCTGCTTATTTAAACAACTGCGTACAAACCTTCATGATGATGATAATGGCAACTCTTTGCCTACTTAACAATATTCTTGGAAGATTGCGTTATGCATTCGTCGGTTCGACAATATTCGGTGTAATGAGCGCCCATACCAACATTATCTCCAAGCTACCTAGTGGACAATCTGAAATAAATCTAATGAGTATTGTATCCGATGTTACGCTATTTGGTATCTTAATTATACTTGGTATATTGATGGTTACTGAAACAATTCAGAAAAAATACACAGATACTCTTGATAAAGCAGATTATTATAAGGCCGGTGAATCCAGTTATGCAAGAGCAATTGATATAATGTCATCAATCGCACTCCTAATCGGTTATATCATCTTCAATGTTGTAATTGTTTGGGCTTCATTATCCGCTTGATTCAATTACTAATAAAAAATAGGACCTCTATAATTGGGGTCCTATTTTTATGTATAAAATCAAATGGGAATCAAACATTATGAGTTTGATTCCCATTTTTTATATCTTATTGCTTATCTTTACTACCTAAAATATTCATATTTAATCCCATAATAAACCAAAATAGAACTGAAGTTGATGTGCATCTAAAGAATAAGTCCGAATCAAAAAAGGCTGATATCATAATTGATACAATCAGTATCGAGGTAGCTATCAATGCCGGAGATAAATTATTCACTTTCTTTAATAATCGTTTTGATATACTAAATACACACAACACGAGGAATGTACCAAACACTAATGTACCTATAATACCGGATTCTACATAAATAGATAAATATGCATTGTGTATATCATATATAAGATCCTTTTCATACATACCTGGATACTTATTATGTGTATAGTTTACTATAAATATATCAGGATACAACCTCTTAATAACAGTCATATAACTTCCGGGAGAATTTCCCAACATAATAGACTTCAAATTACTTGAGGTTACGTTGATATAGTCACTCCAAATTTCAAATCTATGGTTTGAAATATTTTTTTGGCTAATATCCGTACGTGTTGCCGACTCTTTATGAGGTATTACAGGACCCTGTGAGGTCTCATCAGAAAACGGTAATTGCTGTAATTGTTGAAATCCTTTATCAGTTATATTCCAAACAAATCTTGTAGATATAACACTTAATAATACTAAAACAACACATAATAAATTTTTAATCCAAGATATTTTTATCCTTGATTTATTGTCAAAGAAGTACCTAAAATAAACGATTGCAAAGACTAAAACTGAAAATAAAAGCCCCAACATTGTGCTTCTTGTCCTGCTTAACACCAAATAAATAAAGAATACAACCGATTCAAATATATATGCTATTCTTAAAAATTTATTAGATGTAATGACTGCATAATATATAGATGCCGTAAACATAATCAATATAAATACACTTGCAAAGTATATATCCGAAAACATTCCAAATAATCGGCCTTCTTGAAGTCCTTGTCTAAAAACACTGCCGTTTACTTCTATGTTGTATGCGTTATATATAATAAATTGGCATATAGAAACTATAGCAGCTGGCACAAACAGTATGGATATCCCCTTATAAATAGTGTATATTAGTTTTTTTAAGGAATCTTTAGGGATTCTCCTGCACGCAGGATATATTAAAAGCATTTGAACTATTTGCCAAATAACCACCTTAACATTTTTTGATATTCCATAGTTAATATACACAATAGATGAAATTATCAAGACAGTTAAAGTTGCTATTAATAAATAACTATATTTAGCTTTCAAAAATATTCTTTCATCTAAAACATCCCACACCCAAAGGCACAATCCAACTAATGCTAATAAAGATGAAATTGCACCTAGGTGAATATTATATAAAAACGCTCTTATAGGCGTTAGTAAACATAGTATTTGGTAAATAATAACTGACGCCACATAACCAATCACTATTTTATTCATATTTCGTTTTAGCGAATTTAAGATTTGCATAAAAGTCTCCTTATTCTAATTTTTTACATATAACAAATTTTTCCCCTAGAATTTATTTATACGTTTTCAATAATTTTTACCCATTTTCTCATAATGGAATCTTTTTTAAATAAGTCTATATTATCATAAGACCTATTTGAAAAACCCTCTCTTAATTCCTCATTCTCTATTAGACAGCAAATTTTTTCTGCCATTAGCTCCTTGTCATAACATGGTATAAGAAAGCCATTTTCCTTATCGCTCACAATTTCTCTAGGTCCTGTCAAAACATCAAAGGCAACAATAGGTAAATGATTAGCCTTAGCCTCCAATAAAACCAACGGCAAACCTTCCCTATAAGACGGCAAAACATATATCGAATAGTCCTTATATTTTTTATATATCTCGTTTGACCTGCCTTTTAATATTAGCCTATCGCTAAGACCCAATTGATTAACTCTATTTTTTATACTTTCAAATTCCTCGCCATCACCATATAAGTCCCATGTCCAGTCAGTATGCTTATTTAATACAATGTTAGCAACATCAACAAGCATATCGAATCCCTTTTCGGCGGTAAAACGACCTGCGGTAATTATTTTTTTCGATTTAATATCATATTCATCAGCAACATAATCAAATATTTCTTCATCTATAGCATTATATATGCACTCTAACTTTTTAGATTTCGTCTTAAAAAGTTTTTCATAAGCATCTAGATTTCTTTGGGTAAGTGTAACTACCTTATCGCAAAATTTAGCGGCTAACTTTCTAAATGTAACTGCTTTCCTATCGCCTAATTGATTTTCTATTGAGCCATGATCACAAAATATAAACTTTGTTTTAACAAAAGGTTTAATTGGCATCAAAATAGGTATTGGATAGTAGCCCATTATAAACACTATATCTATGCTGTTTTTCTTTATATATGACCTAAGTGGACTAAATGATTTTGTGACAGCTTCTCTTATTCTTGGAAAGCCCTCGCATATTGCGTGATACTCTATATTTTTATTGTTGATATCATAATATATATCCTTACCCTTTGAACAAATAGATATAATATGTACACTATATTCAGTCGAAAGGTTCTCGGCCAAATCCTTTAATACTTTTTCTACCCCACCCATAACTGAAAAGTCATAGTCTACAAAACATATATTTTTTTTCATTTGGTTTCCACCTTTAACTAAACAAAGCCTTTTGACTGTCATTATTTCTTCTAGATACTTTCTCATATAAATCACTGCTAAAAAGTAAGATAATACTTGCTAGTTTTCTTTTGCTCGTAAACCATGGCATAGAAAGTATCTTAAATATATTTTTGCGTAGAAAATTCACTACTGTTTTATACTCACTTATATTTGAGAAATCATCGCTTGCTATCATCTTGTCCAATACATACATATGCGACCATATGTATCTAAATTCCGCCTGCTTTGTAAACTCTGGATATTTCTCTTTTACAAAATCCAAGTTACCTCTATATGCATCTACAACATCGAAGTCATTCTTCTTGAATTTCGATCCGGTAATACTATCCTTTCTATGTACATAGTAGTACTTTGCTGTTGTATCAACAACAGTTCTATTGGTACTCGCCAACAATTTTGGTGTAACAAATGCATCTTCGGATAATCTTCCCACCGGGTACTTAATATTATTAAACAATTCTTTTTTATATAGCTTATTCCACGCAGGCACTGAAAACTTTTGACCCTCCAAAACCATTCTTAATGCCTCTTTATTATCTAGTATCAAAAGCTCACTTTTATCGTATTCAGGATATTGATTATTGTTATAGCAATTGTATAACCCACATACTGAAACATCAGCATCATACTTTATTAGGTTATTATACAACGTCTCATACATATCATTAGCAATATAATCATCACTGTCAACAAATCCGATATATTTACCCTTAGCAATATTTACACCATAATTTCTTGCATCACTTAATCCACCATTTTCCTTGTGAACGGATACAATTCTACTATCCTTCTCGGCATATTCATTACAAATTTTACCGCAGTTGTCAGGCGATCCGTCATCTACTAAAATCAATTCAAAGTCCCTA
The DNA here is from genome assembly GCA_934486915.1 of uncultured Eubacteriales bacterium. Classification (GTDB taxonomy): domain Bacteria; phylum Bacillota; class Clostridia; order Oscillospirales; family Acutalibacteraceae; genus CAKSJY01. The sequence goes on along the minus strand of CAKSRC010000012.1, from coordinate 10,927 downwards.
AATGTTTGGTTTAATATTGAATCGACGCATCTATTAATATATTTTTCCACCTTATATACAGGCACTATTATACTTATTTCAGGCATAATTAACTCCTTTTTACAATCCCCACTCAAAAACTGTCTTAAACGGCGTCCTTAAATCAGTCGCAAACACTTTGTGAATGTCGTCTATGCTTTCTACCTTGCCTTCTTGATAAATTATTTTATTAAGTTTATGTTGAAAGCCCCTGCTTGACATAATTCTAACAGCCTCTTCAAAGTCACTTTTTCCAGAACGACTTGAGCCTACAAATGTTAAACCTTTTTCCAAGATATTTCTTGTATTAATAGGAACCTTATTTTCAGTGACGCCCATAAGCATAACACTTCCTTGTGAATTGCAATACTTAATAATATCATCTATTGCAAAGTAGCTACCCTCGCCGCCAGCACACTCAAACGCATGATCGACCTCAAAATCTTTAGGCAAATTAGATGCTACATAAGTCTCGTCCACAAACGAGAATAATGAAAGTTTATTTATATTTTTACCAACAACTACAATCTTAGATTTCGGGAATTTAAACCTTAACACACAGGCCATGACATACGCAAGGCTGCCATCGCCCCAAATTCCAATTGTATTCCTTATGTTATGAGCTACTCTATCAAACCTATTTGCACTATGCACACACACACTCACAAATTCTCCTATAGCAGCTATATTGTAAGGTATATTACCAAATGGTACTATTCTTTCCTTAGGCATTGTCACGAACTCTCTCATAAAACCATCGTGGCCGCTGGAAAGAAAGTATGACCCCTTTAAATAATTTTCATAAATCACATCACTTATTTGTGTAGGTACATTTGGAACTAATACGACCGCTTGTCCTTTACTAAATGTATTTGATTTATCAAATATTACTTCCCCGCAGCACTCATGTATAAGAGCCATTGGAAGCTTTCGATTTAATACATTTGTATCCCTTTGACCCAAATAATATCGCTGATCCGCATGACAAATGGCCATATATTTAGGCTTAATTATGACATCATTTTCCAATCCTATTTCTTGATATTTTATAGAGAAGACCTGCGGGCTTACAAGCTGATAAACATAATTAATCAACTTTAATTCCTCCAAGCATTGCTTGCGCTATCTTATAATCGCTGACTGTAGTAATTTTTAGGTTAGAAACATCGCCCTTTACAATTTTGACTGGGACATTTCTAACTACACAAATCTTACACGCATCAGTAAGCAATTCTTTCTCCTCGTTTGAAAGATCATTATATAAATTTTTTAAAAGAGAAATTCTAAAGCTTTGCGGCGTTTGACCTTGATACATAAGCTTTCTTTGAGGAATTGAACTTATTTCGTTTCCATCCTCGGATACAACTATTGTATCTACTGCCGCAACTGCCGTATCACAGGCACCATATTTTATAGTAGTGTCTATATTCTCCTCTATCATCTTTAAGGTCACAAATGGCCTTACTGAGTCATGAGTAACAATAATATTGGATTCGTCCTCACCGTACCTTGCCTCTATAGCATTTATGATGTTTTGAATAGTAGAATTTCTATCAGTCCCACCATTGACAAGCTCTATATTCTCACTGTCAATATTATACTTATTGATAAGATCTTCCATGTGAGAGACCCAATCTGGATGCACACCTATATAAATTTTATCAAACCTCGAACACATTAAGAACTTTTCTAATGTATGAATAATAATTGGTCTGTCCCCAAGTGGTAAAAACTGCTTTGGCATATCCGAAATATTCATTCTTGAACCCACGCCACCGGCTACAATCGCTGCAAATATCATATTTATTTATCCTCCACGCAATAATATTTTCCTTTATATTCCTTATAACTCTTATTTAAGTCCAACATCACTACATCATGAGAGGCTACTTGTTTTTCTTTTGGCGGCATAGTCATATAATCGCCAAAAGCTATTTTTAGATAATCATCATATCCTACCGGCACCGGCATATCATAGCCCTCAAACTTTTTGTATACACAAGATTCAAAAGCTTTTTTTGGATATTCATTTTTCATATATCCGGGTCCTGCACAAAGCTCAGTGATGTAGTCGCAATCCTCTATTTTGTATTTAGTCATATGCTTTTCGGCAAATTTCCATATTTTATATCTCAAATTTTTAGATGGCACAAGCTTTAGAAGCACCCTACTTCCAAATTCAACTATGCCCCCATGTTTTTGAGGGACCACTTGAGCCAAATACAAAGAGTAAATTAAAGACCAAAACATTTGCATTTTTCTTTTAAATCTTGATGAGGGACACCCATCAAGTGGAAATACATCCATATTCACCCCAAGCGGAATATCTAGATCCGTTTGATAGGGTTTTATAAGAGTTGTATCGTTGTCTACAATTGTTGTAAATATATTTCCTGAATACATCTCCTTCGATGGATGTAAGCATGAATATTTCTTTGTATCCGCCTTCTCGTTCCAAAGCTTGTGTAGGCGCTCATAATCATCTCTTGGCATAAACACATCCACATCATCATCCCAAGGTATAAAACCTTGATGCCTTAACGAGCCTATGCAGCAACCACCACAAAAGTAAAAAAGCAGGTTATTTTCATCACAAAATTTCTTAAAATACAAAAGCATTTCAAGGCTTTTTAGTTGAAGCTCTTTTATTTGCTCCCCGGAAACAACATATTTATCAAAATTTCTCATAGATATCATTCACCTTCTTGCATATGATTATCATGTTTTCTTTCATTTAAAATCCTTTTTACATTATTAATTTCCATGCATTCCTTATTTTGCGGCTTTAATCTCCAAAATGGCATTTTTATAATACCATATAGAGTTCCAATGCCATATGATAAATGTAATATCAAAAATAGTATTGGCGATAATATGTACATCCAGTTCAACTTATTTCCCCTTAAAGACAATAATGTCATTAGTAGGTTTGCAATTGCATATAAAGATGCGATTAAAATTAATAAGCTAAAATTACCGGATACCCCTATAACAGTACCCAATATAAGCGATAAAACGAACATTAATGGAGCAAAATGATATATAGAAAAACACTTTGGCGAAATCCCCATAGTAAGTCCTATCCAATACCCGTTTTGAAATTTTTGACGAACCATTCTTTTGAAAGAGTTTCTTGCATGATGGAACGACCTAATATCAGTACTAAACAAAAATTTGTATCCCGCTTTTCTCATTCTATAATGAATTTCATTGTCTTCAGTACGTGCAAGACGTTCATCGTAGCCGCCCACTTCTCTAAAAACATCCGTTTTATATGCTGCATGCGCAAGAGTGCTTACATATTGAGTAGTTTCACTGTTTCTATACTTAGCTATGCCACTTCCAAATAAAGATGTTTCGCAAAATAATAATACATCCTGCCAATTGCTATGTTTATCAATAATACTTTTCCTTGGACCACCTGTGATAAATTCGCCGTTTTCTATATGTTCTACATTTTTTGCTATAAAGTCTTCGGGTATATGCGAGTGTGCATCTACTCTAAGCACTATATCACCAACTACCTCTTTTAGTGCTATATTCCATCCACATGGAAGAATCTTTTTAGGATTGCTCTTTAATACAACAGACATATATTTATTTTCATTTTCTTCTTTAAATTCTTTCAATATTTCAAGTGTTTGATCCGATGATAAACTATCAACAAAAATTAATTGAATTTTTTTATGATCATAATTTTGATTATCTATATCATCTAATAACGATTTTATCGTTTTCTCTGCATTTAAGGCAACTATTATAAAAGATACCGTCATTATTATTTTTCTCCTTAATTCCCGAAGTGTAAATTACGCCTTAATAAAACGCTTCTTAATCTTATTAACCGCTCCTATGAATAATCCTTTTTCATATTCATTCATAGCAAAAAGCCAAATAACTGCGAAATATATAAGAACATAAATTACTATCTTTACACACAAATCTATAACTTGGCTTTCGAGCGAAAATAAATTTAAAAGCGAACCAAAGGCAGCACAAATTACTGTTGGCACAAATATTTTGGACATTTGAATCCAAAAACCTTTTATATCAAGTCCTATATACTTTGAATAGTAATAATTCATAATAAAAGCATTACCTATAAAAAATGTAAATCCTGTTGCCATTGCGCAGCCTACTCCTGCATATTTTTGAGCAAGAGGTACTGCCAAAATTATATTTAGCACCGCAATGCCTAAGAATACATATACTTTAAACCTAAACATATTAAGGGCCTGCAATATTATTAAACCTATATTTTGGATTAGGTCTACGGTAAATGGTATAATTAATAAAAGAGTAATCAAGTATACCTCTCCATATTCGCTTCCTACCCATATATTAATAAATTGTCGGCCAAAAAGTATAAAACCACTTAATATGCAAGACAATAGCAAAAATTGAATTCTACCCGTCTTAGTTAATAAATCAGATAACTTTTTTCTTGGCTCATTATTTGTCACCATTTCAGTAACCTTTGGAAGGAATAATCCGCTTATAGCTGTCGATAATGTCATATAATTATAAGCAATTTGTTTTGCTATTGAATATGGTGCAACGGCTGCAGGGTTAATTACTCTACCAATGATAATTGGGTTTGAACTCCAAAATATTTGATCTATTATGACATTTAAAAATATAAAGAACGAATAGCCTAAAATGCTTTTAAGAAGCTCTATATCAAAATAGTGCATTTTAATTTTAACTTTTAACTTTACAAAGCAGTAATATACCCTAGCCACAATAAGCAAAAAGTTAAATATAGTATATATCATTGCAAGAGTTACAGCGTAAGGGCTTACTCTTATAAGTAAAATAACCACTATGGTCTGCAATACAACTTGAACTATTGAAGAAAGCTTTAAAAATACAAACTTCTCATATGCTGTTATGATTGCATTAAATATTTGGCTTGGAAGTGAAATTAAAATATTAATAAGTAAAATTATATATACAACCTTAGAACTTTGAAGTTCATTAGCAGTAAAATTGGGAAATATATTTTCCAAATAAAAATACATAGCAAAACCTACTGCCAATAAAACCGCAGTCAATATTATATATATTCTTGAGCATAGGGCCAATATATTTTCCATACCCTCTTTATCATTTAGGGCTTTATATTTAGAATAATATCTTATGACAGTTGCAGGAAGGCCAAAGTCCAAAATAACAAATGTTGATAAAAGCGAGCCTAGCATATTGTAAAGCCCGTATTCAGACCCTCCCATATATCTTGTCAAAAGATTTACAAGGACTAAATTAACGACTGCACTCAAACCAATTGATATATAAGAGCAAATAGCTCCTACTCTTTTTTGATTTATTACCATTTTAACCCTCCGGGACTTTTTAAAAGTTTATAACCTAAAGATTATATCATTTTCCAATATTTTTTGCAAATTATTCTTAACTATATATTTTTTTAATTTCAATTGTGTGCATACCCTTACTTAATTAAACGCTCCATGATTTGTCTTAAAAAGCCTTTTTATCAGAGCATTAAGCCCTTTATTTTTTTCTAAACTTAATTTAGGGTCTTCATTTAATATTTCATTTGCAGCATCTTGGGAAAGCTTTAATATGCCAATATCTTCAATAAGATTGGCAATCTTAAATTGAGGCATTCCATGCTGCCTACTGCCAAAAAAGTCCCCGGGACCCCTTAGTTTTAAATCCTCGTCTGCTATTTTAAATCCATCATTTGTCTTGGTCATAATTTTAAGTCTTTTTATAGAATCCTCGTTTTGCGCATCTGAAACCAATATGCAATAGGATTTATGTTCTCCCCTTCCAACTCTGCCCCTTAATTGATGTAACTGGGATAACCCAAACCGTTCTGAATTCTCTATAACCATAAAATTGGCATTTGGTACATCCACTCCCACTTCAATTACAGTGGTAGAAACTAAAATATCAATTTCACCATCTTTAAACCGTCTCATGAGATCTTCTTTATCTTTAGATTTCATTTTACCATTAATAAGTCCTATTTTATAATCCTTAAAATAAGTTGATTGTAGAGTTTCGGCATATTTAGATGCAGCAATCAAATTACTTTGACTTTCATCTATAAGCGGGCAAACTATATAGCCCTGGTGACCCTCATCTATCTGTTTTTTCAAGAAATTATACATCCTGCCTCTTTTTTTTGTGTCTATACAAAATGTATCTATTTCTTTTCTTCCCGGCGGAAGCTCATCTAAAATCGATACATTTAAATCCCCATACATAATAAGGGCCAAGGTTCTTGGTATAGGGGTTGCAGACATTACAATCATGTGAGGATTTTTTCCCTTTGACGCAAGAGATGCCCTCTGCCTAACCCCAAATCTATGCTGTTCATCAGTAATAACCAAACCAAGTTTATTAAATTCAACATCATCTGAAATAAGAGCATGAGTCCCTATCAAAACAGATATTTTCCCGTCCCTTAGTTCCTCCTTTATCCTTCGTTTTTCAGTTTGTTTGGTTGACCCTGTGAGCAACTCCACTTCTATGCCCGTGCCATTAAAAGTTTTTGAAAACCAACTGTAATGTTGTTCAGCCAATATCTCAGTTGGCGCCATAAGAGCTGCCTGCATGCCGTTTCTTACCACGCTATATATAGCCCCTGCCGAAACTGCAGTTTTCCCCGAGCCGACATCGCCTTGAATAAGCCTAGACATTGGAGTAGATGAATTCATCATATCCGATATACACTCGCCAATAACCCTATTTTGTGCACTTGTAAGACTAAATGGAAGCAGCTCTAAAAATTCATTAGTGTAGTCCCTATCTATTTTTAAACTAGTTAATGCCTTATCGTGGCTTCCCAATACTCTAATTCCAAGCTGAAAAATCAATAATTCTTCAAATACAAGCCGTTTTTTCGCTTTTTCTAAATCATCTTTATTTTTAGGGAAATGAATATTATTAATCGCAAAGCTTAGATCGCAAATGTCATACCTTTGCCGTATTTCCTTAGAAATAGGGTCATGAATCTCCTTTGGAAGAAGACCTAATGCACTTTTTACGCATGACTCTATTTGCCTCGAACTAAGGCCCGCCGTGCTATTATATACAGGGTACAGTCCCCTAATATTTTCTCCCTTAAAAAATTTGGGGCATACCATTACTTTCTCCATATTTTTATAATTTATTTTACCATAAAATAAAAAACTCTCATCTAAAGTCAACATGTTTGCAACATAAGGATTATTAAAAAACATAATACTCATAGTATTAATCCCATCAAATATTCTAAATTTATATAAAGTCATATTATTTCTTATTTTACTTTTAAATGCCTTTGAAATAACCTTTGCTTCAATCGTACAAAATTCATCTATAGGTGCATTTGAAATCAACGTGGGATTACTCAAATCTTCATAAGTTCTGGGATAATATAAAAGAAGAGCGCCGACTGTAGGCACACCAATCTTATAAAAAAGATTGGCACGCCTATCGCCTACGCCTTTCAAAAATTTTATGTCTTTATTAAACAGCGATGACATAACTTGTTAAAAACTCTCTTACTCGACGGATATCATAAAGTAGTAAACCGGTTGCCCACCGTTTACAATTGTAATATCTATATGTGAACCAAGTTTAGAACTTATGAGATCTTTTGCCCTTTGAGCGTCCTCTTCTGATACGTCACTTCCATAAATAACTGTTAAGAAAGCAGTATTTTTATTTGTCATTGATTTAGCAAGTTTATAGACAGCCTTTACAGCATCTTTTTCAGTGAATGAGAGTTTACCGTCATTAAGAGCAAGTATATCTCCTTCTTTAATCTTAAATCCACCATATTCTGAATTTCTTGCGGCAAAGGTTACCGAGCCTGTCTTTACGTTAGAAGCAGCCTCTTTCATAGCTTCCATATTTTCATCTGCTGAAAGTTCCGGATCAAATGAAAGCATGGCAGAAAGACCCTGAGGAATTGTTTTAGTCGGTAAAACTATTACTCTTCTATCCTTCACTAACGGAACAGTTTGTTCTGCTGCCATTATAATATTTTTATTGTTAGGCAATATGAATACTACCTTTGCGGGAGTTGCCATAACAGCTTCCAATAAATCCTGTGTACTTGGATTCATGGTTTGACCGCCACTTACTACATAATTACATCCAAGGTCCTTAAATAAAGTTTCTAAGCCCTCACCTGCAGATACGGAAATAAAACCTATCTCCTCTACGGGTTCTTGAGGCTTTAAAGACTCCTTCTTAACCTTGTTGTTTTCTGCGGCTAAACGGTGCTGCTCTTTCATATTTTCAACTTTGACTGTCAATAATTGACCATGATTTAAAGCTCTTTCAAGCGCTTTACCCGGATTTTCTGTATGAACATGAACCTTTATTATTTCTTCATCGTCAACTACTACTACGCAGTCGCCTATAGTTTGAAGATAATCTCTAAGGTCGGATGGCTGCTCTTGAGCCTCAGCATTTCTTCCTACTATAAACTCTGTACAATAGGTAAATCTAATATCCTCATCAAATTCCGCTGCAGCACTTTTAAAGAAATCTGAAAATTCATTATTGTCCTCTGTCTTTGGTTTATCTTCTAATGCTATTATTTGACCATCTTTAATAACAGACAACATTCCTTCAAAAATAAGGCATATTCCTTTTCCGCCTGCATCAACTACGCCTGCCTTTTTTAAGACAGGTAGAAGTTCAGGTGTGGTTTTTAATGCATCATTTGCCCCTTTGCAAATTTCAGACCAAACATGTATAGGGTCATTATCAGATTTTAGAACCTCTTTACCTCTCTCATAAGCAACTCTTGCTACTGTAAGCATAGTTCCTTCAGTAGGTTTCATTACAGCACCGTAAGCTGCTTCAACACCTATTCCCAATGCTGTAACAAGGTCAGTACCATCAGCCTGTTCTAATCCCTCAAGGCCTCTTGAAAATCCCCTAAAGAGCAATGAAAGAATAACCCCTGAATTGCCCCTTGCACCTCTTAAAAGAGATGATGCTGCAATAGATGCAACTTTCCCAATTTCCTCTATATCATTTTTTTCAAGTTCCGCCTTAGCAGACATTATCGTCATTGACATATTTGTACCCGTATCACCATCAGGGACAGGGAAAATATTAAGGTCATCAACCAATGTTTTATAATTTGCAATATTATTCGCTCCGGATATAATTGCATTTTTTAAGCACTTTCCGTTAATCAATTATTAGCACTCCTTTAAGTCTAACATAATAAACACTAACATAATTTAAATCTATGTTAATTATCGTTCAAATTTTTTCACCTAGAATATACTATAGCATATTATGGAAAGAAATTCAATACAAGCGAATAAAGATTCACATAAGATAAACTTTATAAATATACATAATATAAGTATTGCCTTAAGGGAAATCATAAATTCATAATATCCCTTAAGGCAACTATCTAAATAATTTTAATATTTTAACTAATTTATCTTCTTACCATTACAACTGATTGATTTTTTAGTTCTCTAAATCTTTGTTCTACAAGCCCTTTGCTAAAACTTACTCGTCCACGATTTTTATAAGGATCGTTAAAATAATACCTATCTCTATCATACCCAACCAAAACAAGGCAATGTTCATTGGCTGTCCAAGTGTATCTATCTCCGACTTTCAAGCCCGAACTTCCGTCAGTATAGTTAATTATCCACGAACAGCTTGGATATGATCTGGACATACCCATAGTAGCCCACACTAATACCGGCATATTTTTATTTATATAATCATTTACTAATTGATTAAGAGATTTTCCGCTTGTAACTACAGCCTTATAAGCTGCCCTATTTCCAAGAAATTTATTTATGGATTTAGCAGTTGCGTTTGCATAGCATCCAAATCCGCAATTAGAACCACTCACCTTAAATGGATCGCCTACATAAGCTGCATTTGGATCAGGACCATACATTTGCCCTCTGCTATCAACATACCAGTTTCCTTTAATTAAAGTATTTCTTGCAAAACTTCTCTTATCCACACGATAACCATAATATCTAAGAAGCATAGTACTACTTACGGCCTCACAGCCACTTTCTACGCCACATTGATTATCGTAGGGAACATTCAGCATTTTATACGAAGACTGTGCTGCCATAACACTATTTGTTGCTGATAATACGAATACCAAGGCTAATGCTAACGATACAATTTTTTTAATCCTTACTTTCATATACTATTCATCTACCCCTTTAATAAATTTATATAATTAAGTAAATTATTTCGCTTGGAATCGAAATAAAAACTTAAAATGCAATAAAATAAATTTCAATAAACATTTTCATATCCCATAATTATATTACATTATAAAAAGTAGAGCTCATTATACATCATGCGCATCCATAGTCGCGCTCTATATCCAATAATTTTATTAATAAAACGTTCTATTACTCATCATCAATCCTAATATTGTTAAATGCGTAATATTTTACTACACTTCCATTGATCCAAAAATCTTTATCCTTACTGATAATTGGATTGTGACTAGAATCATAAACAGTCATTCAACCTGGACATACGACATCGAGATTACCCAAAGGCTCTTGTTCTTCTATATAACTTTTCCTTTAAATAAATTATTAGTAATTGAAGTTTTTAAGTGTTTTCTATAGATAAAAAAATTTAAAACTATAAAAAACATGCCTCATAAATAATTACAGCCTCCAATCAGCCATAAAATATCTTGTCCAAATTCAGGGGCAAAAACCATAAATATTATAACACTAATATATTTTTTAACTTCGCCATTTTTTCTTAGATTTCTTTTATATTATCTTATTACAATATTGGCCACATAAACAAAAAAAGATTGAACACTCAATCTTTTTCCTATGCGTCTATAAATAGCTTTACACAAGCGCCCTAAAAACTGAATAAAGTGAGGAGAGCAAAAGCGAAAGGGAAAAACCAAAAGGGAATCTTG
>CAKSRC010000011.1 GCA_934486915.1 uncultured Eubacteriales bacterium | reverse complement strand
ATATCATTCTTAACAACATTTCCAATAACAGACTTAGCTTTACCTGCAGCTACTTCATAGCTGTCATTAACTGTTTTTGGATTTATTCCTACTACAGGCATAGGGTAATCCTTTAATTGATTCTTAGACGGTATTGTAAGAGTCGCCTTTGTATTGGTATATTTTACACCTGAATTGTCCCCTGTATATTTAATAGTGTATGTAATTGATTGTTTAATACTTTTTAATTTATACTTTGAATTTGATATTGTTGTAGTACCATCACTATTCTTAGTCACCTCAAACCCTGCTTTCTTTAAGGATTTAACTGAAGAATCTATAACTTGGAAGTCTGCAGGAACAGTATCAACTATACTACTTTCAACAGTAGATACTTCACTAACATATTGAGTCATGTCATCAAAGATTGAAGTTAGGTCTTTATCAGTTTGCCCCTTGGAGAAAGAATAAAACTTCTTACAAGCAGGCTCTGAAGCATTTTGTAATACCTTACCAACATATTCGTAGGGTTCTTCTGTGCTAAACAATTTTTGGACTATATTCCACTCATTAGAGTTCTTAGCATATCCGGAAAACATACCAACAACAGTAAGCCTAATTCCATCCATGTTTGTTAATTCTACACCTACTTTTCTCGCAGCATTGAATTCTTCAGGTTCACATGTCTTCCCACCACTAACCTTATCGAATGTTTCGTCATCTCTAAAATATGCTGTAGGTATACCATCAGTCAATAAAATGATTTCTAGATTTCTATCCGGATTCATAGCTTGATGTGCCTGGGCTACCTTTTTGGCAAGCAATAGTCCCCCATGCATATTAGTAGAAGCAAGGTTTGGAATCTTGTCTAATTTATCCACCAGATGATCCTTAACCATTTGTTTATCATTAGAAAATAAATCCGAGACATTACTTGTTAAATCTAAATTCTTAGTATATACTATATCTTTTCCATTGGAAAAATCAACTACATTTACGTTTTGATTTTCTCCATCTCCACCGCAAAAATCAACAAGACCGATTCTTGCACCGTAACTTAAAAAATTTGAAACTACACAATCAGGTTCATCTATTGTGTCTTCCTTAAATTGATCACCTAATAGAAGTCGTAATACGGACTTATTTAAACGAAGTGATCCACCACTGCTTAGTTTAACTTTATTGTCACGAGCTTTCATAGATGTTGATCTATCTAATATAAACAATACATCGAAAGGTTTTTCTCTCCCATTAGATGACCCTCCAGATGACCCTTCAGATGACTCTTCATATTTTTGAGAAAGAGTCACATCAAAAAACTGAGAAGGATTCCCATGCTCATCGACCTCCGAAATAGAAGTATTTTTAACAGCTGATTTATCTAAGGTTATTGTACCTTCATTAGCTGCAAATGTATAGAAACACATAGGCGTGAGCAACGCTAAAATCAAAAAAGCAGAAACAAACTTTTGCAATTTTTTACTTACCTTGTTCATAACATTTCCTCATTTCTATAAATACTTATTTTCCTTGGATTAGGATACTAATACTGTAATTATATATGCACCCACGCACTTTGTCAAGTTTCATACATAAAAATAGTCATTATTCCGGAACTTTTTGGAATAATGACTATTTGAATTTAAATTGGAGTAAATCTCCACTTTGTCTGCAAGGAGCAAAGATTGCGATAGATTGCAAACAGCCCAAATGGAGCATTAGCTCCTCAGAGTTCGAGTGAGAGATATAATTTCCCACCCAACCCATGTAACGGATCCCACCGCCTAAAAGGTGGGAAAAATCTGCGCTATGGTTATAACTATTTATATTTTAGATAAAACAGCCGGATTAGTAAGCTGCTCATAATGATTGAATTCAAAAGATATTGAGCCCCTTCCTGCAGTAGCTCTTCTTACAAACGTGGAAAAGTCCTGCATCTCTGAAACAGGTGCATCTGCTTCTATCTTCTGCCAACCTGGTTCTGCTGCTTCCATAGAAACTATTTTCCCCCTGCGTTTGGTAATTCCACCTATTACATCACCCATATTTTTGTCAGGTATCTTTACTAAAAGTTTTCCTATTGGTTCCAAGAGTACAGGATCCGCCTTAGGCAAGCCATTTCTATAGGCTAATGATGCAGCCATCTTAAATGCCATCTCAGAAGAGTCTACAGGATGGTATGACCCATCATATAATGTTGCTTTGAGTCCTACAACAGGATATCCCTCTAAAGGACCTTTTTGCATAGATTCTATAAGACCCTTTTCAACTGCAGGGAAATATCCCTTAGGCACTGCTCCTCCAACTATCTCCTCACAAAACTCCAGTCCATCAGATTTGCAAGGTTCAAACTTAATCCACACATCGCCAAATTGGCCGTGGCCGCCCGTTTGTTTCTTATGTCTTCCTTGTACACTGACACTCTTTCTTATAGTCTCTCGATACGCTACCTTAGGTTTTTTCAGAACCGCATCAATAGAATACTTATTTTTAAGCTTAGATACAATTACATCTAAATGTTGTTCACCAAGTCCGGACAAAATCATCTCATGGGTCTCATTATCGTTTCTTAATGTTATAGTCGGATCCTCCAAGCAAATTTTCGTTAAGCAAAGAGCAAGTTTATCCTCCTCGTTTTTATCCTTTGCACTAATAGCCATTGATAAACACGGTTTAGGGTAATCTACTCTTTCTAAGGTGACCTTTCTTTCTGCCGAACATAGCGTATCACCTGTATTTAGAGAGGGAGATTTACATAATACCCCTATGTCCCCTGCTGACACTGATTGGATATCCTCTTGTCGTTTTCCGCAAACAGATACTATTTTCCCAACACGTTCCAAAGCTTTAGTGGACATATTTATTAAAGATAAATCCTTAGACACCCTTCCCGATATAACCTTGAAATAAGATAACTTACCCATAAACGGATCTATAGTAGTCTTAAATACAATCGCAGCAGTAGGGTCATCTTCATTTAAACATATTTCAACAGGTTCATTGTTCTCATCCAAAGCAATCTCACTTCCCCTATCAAATGCACTCGGGAGAAGCCACGAAAGTCCGTTTAAAAGCTGCTCTACCCCAAAGGCTGACAATGCATCTCCACAAAAGACAGGAAAAATCGATCCATCTTTTACTCCCTTACTTATTCCCAAGATTATCTCCTCAGGGGTAAAGCTTTCGCCTGAAAAATATTTCTCAAACAATTTCTCATCAGTCTCGGCTACAGCCTCGTTAATAGCATTTCTAAGACCTTCCCAACGAGTTCCCATATCAGGCACGGGAACTTCTTTTGGGGTTGAACCCTCATAAGAGTATGCTTTATATTCAAGAAGATTAACATAACATTCTACTTTGCTATTTTTAATAAATGGTACTACAACAGGGCAAACTGCAGGCCCAAATGACGCCTTCAAGCCCTCAAACACTCTATAAAATCTGGACTCATCATCGCAAAGTCCATTTACAAAGAAAACCTTTGGCAGCTTTTTTTCATCTGACATTTGAACGACCTTTTCCGTCCCCGATAAAACACCGTCTTTCCCCGAAAGAACTATAAGCGAAGAATCTGCAGCTCTAAGCCCTTCACATACCCCGGATTCAAAATCAAAAGATCCCGGCGTATCAATGAAGTTTATTTTCCGATTTTTCCACTCTAGTGGTGCAATAGAAGAAGATATAGAAGACCTTCGCCTTATCTCTTCAGCATCGAAATCACATATGGTGTTTCCATCGTATGTATTTCCCATCTTAGATAACATACCCGACACAAACAACATAGATTCCACCAAAGATGTTTTTCCTGATCCGCCATGACCCATTATGGCAACATTTAAGATATCCTTTGAAGTATACTGTTTCACTATTTACTCTCCTCTCATCACCAAATTGCTATATGGCAATTTAAATATTACAGCCTAATTATATCCTTTAATATACAATGATTCAACTATATAATTCAAAAACAATTCACAATAATAATCTTCCATTTTATATATAATGCACAAACTTTAATACCTTGTGGTAATTTATGTTTACTTTTATAAACAAATATGTTATATTATTTATATAATATTAATTTATAGTTATTTTTATGGAATGGAGGTAATGATATGAAAAGAAATTTTATTAGAAAGTATATATCTCTTTCACTATCATTGTTAATTTTACTATCTGCTATTTTGTCAGGGTGTGCAAACTCCAAGACCAATACACACACTGTCTCCTCAACTCAAACAAACAATGCTTCATTAGAAGAAACTTCTTCATATAACTCCTTATTTAAAAAAGATAATATTGTAAATCTAAATCTTAATATTTCCAAAGACGAGCTTGACAAGATGTTCTCAAGCGACAACACCGGAGTATTTCACAGTGCGGATATCACTATAGAAGACGAAACTATATCTAACGTAGGAATTTGCATAAAAGGTAATATGTCATATCGTACAGTATCCCGCTCCGACTCAAACCGCTATAGTTTTGCAGTTGACTTTAATCAATATGAGTCAGGAAAAAGTTATTACGGACTTAATAATTTAGTGTTAAACAATAATTCAGGCGACGCAAGCTTTCTAAGAGAATATATAGCATATGAGATGCTAAATTCCATAGGAGCCCCAGCACCATTATGTACATTTGCAAAACTTAGCATAAACGGCGAGTATTTTGGTTTGTATACTATGGTAGAAAGTCCTTACAATTCTCAAAGTTTTGCAAAAAGAGTCTTTGGTTCAGATGAAAATATAGATACATATGAGGCGGGGATTGGAAGCAGCTTTGCTTCCGAGAGTTCCTTAAAAAATATATCTCTTACAAGCGGCAATTCTGAAAATTCATCTAACCTAAATAAGCTTTACGAGACAATTTCAAATCTAAATGAAGAAAATTATAAGGATATAGAAAATATCTTAGATGTCGACAGTTTTTTGAAATATGCTGCGGCAAACGTAGCCTTTGGCAGCTATGACAGTTATCTAAGTACTCAAGCACAAAACTATTATCTAGTATATTACAATAATAAATTTTACTTTGTCCCTTGGGATTACGACAAAAGCTTTGGAGGCTTTGAAGGGGATCAAGGCATAAGCTGCGCTATAAAAATTGACAGTCCAATACTCGACACTACAACATCTCAACTCCCGCTTATTAAACTCATAGGCTATAATGAATATCAAGAGCGTTACCACTCTTATTTAAAGGAACTTACAAATTATCTTGACAATATAGAAAATAGAATTGTTGATCTCTCAAATCTTATTAGAGATGATGTCGTAAATGATCCCACAAAGTTATTCACAAACGAACAATTTGAAAATGAGCTTGTTTACTACGATTCTCAAATAAATACATCTAATATATCCTTTCCTATAATCTCAAAAAGGAATAAGGGTAACCAACCTACCGGTAACCCCAATAATAGCTCAAACAGCCCGAAAGGCGATATGCCAAGTCTTCCATCAGGTCAAAGGCCGGCAGGCGGCGACAACCGGTCAATGAAAACAGGGCCTCAAAAATCAAGCTTTTCTCTTATGACATACGCCATAAAACTTAGAGAAAATCTTAAATCCCAACTAAGCTAAGTTTATTACATTATTATCGATAAAACCAAAAGTTCCTCCAACGTATAGTAAATACTTTCAAGATCTTTTATAGGTAAGGGATTTTTCCCCTTGCCTATTTCTATTGTAAATGCAGGTCTTCTAAATTCCTTAATAAACCAATCCTTAAATCCGCCACCAACAGCCAGACCCTCAGGTCTTGAAGCCTTGTAACCGCTGCTTGCAGACATTACCCTTGCCATCAATTCGGATTTTTCGGGGGTGTAATCCCCATAATCCCAATAGATTTCCTCACCTTGACTATGAAAAGCAAATGCCGAACGAATATTTGCAAATCTACATATCGATGTTAGTGCTTGCGTCTCAAGTTCGCTTTCAGGAAATTTTCCGCCGTATCTTGTTTTAGCCGGACCTATAATACCGGCCTCCTGCTCTCTTTTATGTAGGAACTCCCATCCGGCATCAAAATTATGATTAATATCTACACCCCTTGCATTTGAGTTCCAGTTTGATGTGTCCCCCTTGCTAACCTCTTGAACCAGACTCTTAAACCTCCCGGCAGCACTTAACCCATGAAGTGAAATCTCCACACCGTCAGGGTTTACACACGGTAAAATAAAAACTCCCCTCGTGTTTAGGAAATCAGCTATCCTAATTTCAGATATAGTCTCTTTTTTTACAATAGATTTGCAAAGCTCTTTGGTAAAATGTAAAAGTAAAAGACTTGTAAGCCATTCCATCCCATGAAATGCCCCTGCCAATAAGACTTGGTTTTTAGGGTTTCCTATTTGTATATAGGGTATATCTCTATCAAGAAGACTTTGTGACAAAACTCCTATGTTAATAAAGTCATATTTTAATTCAAGCTTTCTTAAAAGTTTGTTTCGATTTTTTTCATCTGCAATGTTATAATCAAAAGGGCCCCTTAACATAAAATCACTTTCCTTCCGTTTAACCTTTCAATAATAGATATTCAATTAAGCGGATAAAAAGACATAACTTAACTAAAATTTAGAAAGGAATTTCACAAAATGAATCTAGAAGAAAAAACACTTGAAACCCAAAAAATATTTAAAGGAAAAATAATCGATATTGACTTGGACAAAATAGAACTTCCAAACGGTAAATTCGCAACACGTGAAGTAGTAAACCATCCCGGCGGAGTATGTATCGCAGCCCTTACTGACGAAAACGAACTCCTATTTGTTCGCCAATATCGCTACCCATATCACAAGGTAATACTAGAGCTCCCTGCAGGAAAACTCGAAAAAGGTTCCAACCCTTTAGAAAACGGCAAAAGAGAACTCAAGGAAGAAACCGGTGCTATAGGTAAAAATTATATTTCCTTAGGAGAACTTTACCCAAGTCCCGGGTATTGTGCAGAAATTATTCACTTGTATTTTTGTAAAGTTGAAAGTTTTGGAGATATAGACCCTGATGATGATGAATTTTTAGATATAATAAAAATTAACATAAATGACGCAGTAAACATGGTAATTGAAAACAAGATTTGTGATGCAAAAACTCAAGTCGCCGTTTTAAAGGTTGCCAAATATCTCGAGTTACACAAAATTTAACTTTATAAATACCTAAAAACGGTATTTGTTACAATAATATATGTATGACTATTTTTCACTTGACCACACTCAATAAATAGTATATAATAATTTGAGGTAAGCTGTTGTAGCTCAGTAGGTAGAGCAGCACACTCGTAATGTGCAGGTCACCGGTTCGATTCCGGTCAACAGCTCCAGTAATTTTATTATCCGGGTGTGGCGCAGATTGGTAGCGCGCTTGAATGGGGTTCAAGAGGCCGCTGGTTCGATTCCAGTCACTCGGACCACCTATTAACCGCATAGACATTGACTTTTTGAGGTGTCTATGCGGTTTTTTTGTTTTGCTCTTTTTATCAAATTTTTCATATTTTTTTCCTTGCGTTGCTACGGGATTGCTACGTAAATGCAAACTATGCAGACGATTTTTCTTAATATTTTATTACTATCAGCCATTGCAGATATAGAAACACAGGTTTATCATTTCTACTCCTTCAGTATTCCTAAGGTCCTTTTCACCATCTCAACATAATAGGTGATTACTTATATAATTTAAAGTCTCCGCTTAAACCGTAATTTTTAAATTTTCTAATTAACTAATTGTTTTCACGTTTATGTTATTTTATAATACTTATTATGAATGTATCCATATTAAATAGGAACATCAAATTAATATAAAAAGTAGGAAGGAGCTTACAAAATGGCTATTAAACAAACAGCAGGCAGAAATCAACTGGGAGATTTTGCTCCTAAATTTGCAGAATTGAATGATGACATACTTTTTGGAGAGGTTTGATCCAGAGAGGATAAGTTATCCCTCCGTGACCGTTCCCTTATTACAGTTGTAGCACTTATGGCTCAAGGTCTTACTGATGAATCATTCAAATACCATTTAATAAATGCAAAAACAAATGGCATAACAAAAGACGAAATTGCAGAAAACGGTTCAAATGAATGGTTAGAAGCAGTAGACGACGAAACTTATAATAATCTAAAATAGGGAGAAAAAATAGATGAGCAAAATATTAGTAGCATTTTTTAGTGCAAGTGGTGTAACTAAAAAGGTGTCAACTAAACTAGCATCAGTTTTGAATGCAGATTTGCATGAAATCATACCCCAAAAACCATATTCTAAAGAAGATCTCGACTGGACAGATGAAAATAGCCGCAGCACAATAGAAATGAAAAAAGATAAATCCATTCGTCCTGCTATTGCAAACATGGTAAAGGAAATGGAACAATACAACACAATTTATATTAGTTTCCCTATTTTGTGGTATATTGCTCCTACTATAATTAATACATTCTTGGAACAATATGATTTAAAGGGTAAAAGGATTATCCCTTTTGCTACTTCTGGCATAAGCGGTATGGGCAATACAAACAAAGAATTACAACCTTCATGTGTCGGCGCCGAATTATTAGAAGGGAAACGCTTTTCAAAAGATGTATCTGAAACAGAATTAAAAAATTGGGTTAATAGTTTAAAGTTTTAGAAAATTAAATAATAACCGGAGGAATAAGCATGATTTTAAGTGAAACGTACAAAATGAATAATGGTTTGGAAATTCCTAAATTAGCTCTTGGTACATGGTTTATCGACGATGATAAAGCAGCAGAGGCTGTTCGTGAGGCTATAAAAATCGGTTACCGCCACATTGATACGGCACAAGCCTACGGGAACGAACGTGGCGTGGGCGAAGCCATACGTACTTGTGGTGTTTCTCGTGACAAAATCTTTGTAACCAGCAAGGTTGCAGCCGAAAATAAAACATATAAATCAGCTGCTGATTCTATTGATGAGACACTAAATAAGATGAAACTTGATTATATAGATATGATGATTATTCACAGCCCTCAACCATGGGTAGAAGTCAATCAGTCTGAAAATAGATACTTTAAAGAAAACCAAGAAGTTTGGAAAGCTATGGAGGATGCTGTAGAAGCCGGGAAAGTACGAGCAATTGGTATTTCAAATTTTCTTCAAGAAGATGTTGATAATATTTTATCAAACTGTAAGATCAGTCCGGCAGTAAACCAAATACTTGCTCATATATCAAATACACCGCTAAAATTAATTGACTATTGCAAAAATAAGGGTATTTTGGTGGAAGCATACTCCCCCATTGCGCATGGTGAAGCTTTAAAAAATAAATCAATAAAAGAAATGGCTGATAAATATAATGTTAGCATTGCACAGCTTTGCATTAAGTATGATTTACAGCTCGGTATGGTTGTTTTACCTAAAACAGCTAATCCTGAGCATATGAAGTCTAATGCAGACCTTGATTTTACAATTTCTAATGAAGATATGGAAATGCTCAAAAATATCGAGCCAATCAAAGATTATGGAGAATCCGGGGTATTTCCTGTCTTTGGAGGAAAATTAAGATGAGTAATAAGTTATTGGTGTATTTTTCTTATACCGGGAATACAAAAATTATCGCTGAATATATTTCAAAAAAGTTAAATTGCGATGTACTGGATCTTAACCCCAAAGAAAAATATTCAGAAAATTATCAGGAAGTAGTTGACGAGTACCAAAGCAACGAAAATGGTAAAAAATCTGCGAATTAATGCCCTACAGTGTTGATTTAAGTAAATACGATACAATTATCATAGGAAGTCCTGTGTGGTGGTATACAATTACCCCGGTCATAAGAACATTTTTAAAGCAACATTCCTTAGAAGGCAAAACAATTATCCCATTTGCAACAAACGTAGGATGGCTAGGCAGAACCTTTAAAGAAATAAAAGAATTATGCCCTAACTCAAATGTGAAAAGCGAAATGAATATTGTATTTACCGAAAACTACGCTGAACATAAATTAAAAACACCAAGCTTAGAAATAGATGAATGGTTAAAAAATATAGGTTGATATATAAGATATTATAAATTTTTTGATCATAGGAGATGACAATAATGGAATATGTAGAGCTAAACAACGGTGTAAAAATGCCAAAGTTAGGTTTTGGAGTTTACTAAATATCTAAAGCGGAATGCAAACAGGCCGTATTAGATGCAATTAAAATAGGCTATAGACTAATTGATACAGCCCAAAGTTATTTTAATGAAGAAGAAGTCGGTGAGGCTATTTCAGAATGTGGCATACCTAGAGAAGAATTATTTATAACCACAAAGGTTTGGATTGACAATTACGGGTATGAAAATTGTAAAAAATCAGTCTTAGAGTCAATGAGGAAATTAAAAGTAGATTATTTAGACTTAATCCTTTTACATCAGCCATTTGCCGATTATTACGGTGCATATAGAGCCTTAGAGGAATTATATAAAGAAGGTAAAGTAAGAGCTATAGGTGTATCCAATTTCTATCCTGATAGACTAGCAGATATTTGTCTGTTTGAAAGAGAAATTATCCCCCAAGTAAACCAAGTTGAAACCAATCCATTAAACGCTCAAGTAAAAGCGCAAAAAAATATGGAAAAATACGGTGTTCAAATAGAAGCATGGGCTCCTTTGGGAGAAGGAAGAAATAATATGTTTTCAAACCCCGTTTTAAAGGAAATAGGAAATAAGTATAATAAGTCAGTAGCTCAGGTTATATTAAGGTGGTTAATGCAGAGGAATGTAGTGGCACTTGCTAAGTCCGTACACAAGGAAAGAATGGAGGAAAACCTTAATATCTTTGATTTTACTTTAAGTGATGAAGATATGGATAAGATAAATAGTTTAGATAATAGCAACAGTCTGTTTTTTTCACATGCTGACCCAGGTATTGTTGAATGGTTTGACAAAATGATTGGTGAGAGAAGACACAATCATGACAGTTCTAAAGAGAAAAAGAAATGGTAACCTTTATTAAATACCAATAATGTTTTTGTTCTATAATGCTATGTTTATACTTTCAACATGCACCCACATAGGGGCTAGGTGTTTGGTTTACACCTAGCACAAATCTATCTAAATGCATAATAATAGCAACAAGAGCCGACTATTCAAAAGACTGTTTAGTCTATTTCAAAAATAAGTACTATAAATAACTGCCTACTTTATAAAGGAGAAGGCAGTTATTTTTTATACCTTTATACATTCCAAATATTATTAATATTAAATATCAACAAGTTATACATTTAATCTAATTTTTCCCGTTTAACTTGACATTTTATGACGTTAGATTGACTAAGTTGACATTTTGTGTTATTATTAACCTAAAATTTTTATTAGGTATGATTTCGTGATAAATTCGCATAAGCGACACTCATTCTAAGCACTTATTGCACTTTAGATTTTCCCAAACAATGTGGTTATACCCTACTGTTTATTACTTTTTCTCTTGACGCAGTAATTGTCCCTGCCAATTATTTGAGTATTTCTATTGAATGCCTTGTTTGCAGGACGAATAATCTTAAATTTAATAAGTAAGTTTACTCGGGTTTCCAAAAAGACAGGCTTCTCTTAAATATATCATAGTTTTTGTTCTTATTTAGTTTTTTCATAATTTCCCTAAAGCAAATCAATAGTCAAATAATCCTAACTTATTTAATGTCTTAATTTTATGCAAAGGGAGGGTTTTAAAAATGTAAAAAACTGATTCGTTATAATAAATATTAAGGAGTTGTTTATCATGAAATGTCCAAATTACAAGGAAAAAAGTAACGCAAAATCCTACTATAAATACGGTACCAAAATAGAAAAAAATACATCATATAGGAGCAGCCAACACCAAGGAGCTAAACCTAAACGTCCTATCTATAAAATATGGTGGTTTTGGATCCCTATTGTACTTGTATTAATTACTATCATAGTAAGTGTAATCGGCAGCAATCAAAAAGATAACAACTCATCTAATAATTCATCATCTTCCAAAGTATCCCCTAATACACCATCAATATCCAATAATAACAATAATACCCATATAAACTCTGGTACACTCGGAAAATATGAAGTGGCAATAAAAAACGCATCACTTACAAAAGATTACGAAGGAAATCCTGCTATGATAGTTACATTTTCCTTTAAAAACAACTCAGACCGGGCGCAGTCGTATGCTATATCTATTTACGACATAGCATATCAAGATGACGTTCAGTTAGACATGGGAATCGCAGCACAAGACAACTCAACTTATGAAGATGCATTTAAAAGTATCCTGCCCGGAATTACATTGGATGTAAAACGGATATATAGACTATCTAATACATCATCACCTATTCAAGTAGAAGCATCTGAATTTGCAAGCCTATCAAATGAAAAGATTACAAGAACCTTTGAAATGGCGTCTCTCCCAAACAGTAACTAATTATTCCCCGCTCATTATTTTATATTATATATTATTGAATAGACGGGCTCCCATTTACATTTTTTCCATCATTTTTCCCCTTTGTCTAAAATATAACTCATACTTAGTACAAGTTATGTTTTAGAGTTTGTAATAAATCCTATAAATCTTTCGCATATACAGTTTATACGTAATTTACTTTTAATTTATTGATTTTTTATGAATTTAATATATGATATTAACCAAAAGGAGTGATAAAATGCTAGGCAATAAAGAAATAGCGGCTAATTACTTCGGCATAGAAAAGCCAAATTTAGCAGAGGAACGTAATAATAAATCTAAAATCGGCAAAAAAATAAATGTTTTAAATGAAGTGATTTCCAATAATCTAATAGGAGTTATTCAAAATATAGCGAGAACAAATAAAATCTCTAATAAGGCTGCAAATATCAAAAACCTCCCTGGGATTAAAATTAACGATGACCTAATGTCCCCCAAAAAATTAAGTGGAGACATATCTATTATAAGATACCAAAAAGATGCAGAATTAAGTAATATGGTTATTACTTTAATAGGTAATAATACTGCTACTTATAAAAAAACAATAAAGTGCAGTGGTGGTATTAGCCTAATTTCCTTTAGGCCAACGTATTTTATTGAGCAGAACATATACTGCAAATCTATCCAAATCATTGGTAAAGTACTCAAATTAAGGGGAAATTGCCAATGAAGGAGAAAATATACAACATCACAATCTGCATTTTGTGTTTTGCATCCGTAGGACTTGCTGTCATTGATTTTACCCAAGGTTTGACCGATATGCAAAGGTTGGTTGACGATATTATATACGTAATATTTGTAGTTGATTATATAGTACGATTTGCAATTGCTGCTGATAAAAAGAAATTCTTTAAGGAAAATATTTTTGACCTAATTGCAATTATTCCATTTAATTCAACCTTCAGGATATTTAGAACTTTGAAATTCAGCAAGTTCTTAAAGTTCGCTAAGTTATTTAAACTTCTACGAGTTGGTTCAGTTTTGGCAAGGATGCTATCCAAGGCTAAAAGATTTCTAAATACAAACGGTTTAAAATATGTTCTTATTTTATCGCTAGCGTCAATTCTCTTCGCAACAATAGGAATTATGTACTTCGAGCATATGCAATTTGAAGATGCACTTTGGTGGGCGTTTGTCACTGCAACAACTGTTGGGTATGGTGACCTATCGCCTTCAACCAAAGCAGGAAGAGTTATTGCCTCATTGTTGATGCTTGTTGGGATAGGTGTAATTGGTTCATTGACCTCCTCTATCACTTCTTTCTTCCTACACCCCCATGAGAAACCTGAAAAACCTAGTTCGGACAAAGTTGAAATGGTTATGACTATGTACAATTCATTATCCGATGAAGAAAAGCAAGAATTTAAAGAAGAACTAATGCATTAATGTGCTAAGCACCTGCACAATCACTAACTTGAAATGTTTATTCGTATTTTAAATATTAATTTTACAATTTCACTGCAAACTAGTAAAAGTTACTCTTGACTACATAGTTCAATCAATGTATAATTTTGTAATATAATGCTAAATCATTCCTAATCATACCATAATTAATATTTTGGAGTGGAGACAATGCCAAACAAATTTACAGCATCTGTTAAAGACTATGTAAACCAAGCAAAACTTACTACTTCTAAAGTTGTTGTTGTAATGTTAGCAATAATTTCATCTTGGTGGATTATGGTTACTACACACTTTGCTGATCTTGAATCTATATTAGGAAAATACGTTGATTTTTTCGACAGTAAACGATTAATCGAGGTTGCTTTTATAGTAATAATATGTATGTTATATAGTAAAAGCCTAAAAATATCAATAAAAAAAATGTTTACAAAAATAGATACTAAAATTTTAGCCGCAACCTTAATTGCTTCAGCAGCCTTTTTGTTCATATGCAATGTTATATTCAATATGAAAATATGCAAATTCGATTTTGGCAGCTTAACAAGTCTTATTAAACTTCTCTACTTAGCATTATTTGAAGAAATGGCCTTTCGTGGGTGGGGATATAATGCATTCTATTCCACTTATAAAGACAACTCAAAAATAAGGCTATTTAAAAAATTTGAAATTGAAAAGTCAGCACTCAAAGCGGCTATTATGACAAATATTTTCTTTGCATTAATACATATGCAAACCTACATGATGTTTTATAATTATAAATCAATTGGTTTATATATTTATTCATTGTTTGGTGTTTTTATTACCGGAATATATTTTACAATAATATTTTCCAAGACAAAATCAATTTGGAACGCAGTTATTTTACACGCTTTTTGGGATTGGTTTATATGTTGTATGATTTTTTAATAAGCTTTTATAGTACGTGTACTCTTACGCATACTCATCATATATTCAAGCATTGAGTTAGTATTCTAATGCAATGCTTTTTATATTTTATCTTAATAGTCATAAGGAGAAAATAATGTTAATATTTAATATTGCCTCAAAAAACGAATGGGAACAAAAATGTAAAAACGTAAATTACGACACAGCGTCACTTCAAAAGGACGGCTTTATCCACTGTTGCACATTTGAGCAGTTGCTACACGTTGCCAACAACAATCTCAAAAATGTAAAAGAAGACTTAGTTGTACTTTGTATCAATGATGAAGATTTAAGATCTGAGTTAAAATGGGAAAAAAATAAGAAAAACGGTATCACCTTCCCCCATCTTTACGGTCCAATCAACACTGATGCTGTAATTGATGTAATAGACTTTAATAAAAATGAAGATGGTGAGTTCTTCATTTCAAGCGAATTATATAATTACTCTAACTATGAAAAATCATGTGGTGCAATAATCGTACATAAATTTGAAAATCAATATAAGACACTTCTAATTAACTTTTCTCACGCAGGAAAATCAAGCTGGGGATTTCCTAAAGGTCATGTAGAGCCTGGTGAAACAGAAATAGAAACCGCTAAACGTGAAATATTTGAGGAAGTAGGATTAGAAGTCGAATTTATCCCCGATTTTAGAAGTTCAACTTACTTTTGCTGCAAAAAAGGTACTACAAATCAAGCCGTATATTATGCAGCTATATCTAATAACGAAACAGTTAAAATACAAGAAAGCGAAGTCAATGATTATGCTTGGTGTGATTTTAAAGCAGCTTGCGATTTAATAACCTTCGAGTGCGATAGAAATATTTTTAAACAATTCTGCTCTATATTTAGTGAATAAATTCTACTAAACACTAGTATTTTTTTCTTGCAAACTTTATATTTATGTTATATAATTAATTTTAAGATTTTTTGCTGTTTAGTAAGGAGACCTAATATGTTGGATAATCAACTTTTGAATGCAATTGGTAAGCTCTTGGATCAAAAGCTTAAACCTATTAATGAAGAAATAAAAGATTTAAAACAGGATGTTCGTGATTTAACAAATCGCATATCCAAGGTTGAAAAGAATTTAGATAATCTTGAAAATCGTTCGCTTAAAATTAATCTTGCATTAGAAAACAATATAGGAAAAGATGTCCACCTTTTAGCAGAAGGCCACAGTGAAAATACAGCTAAAATTAAAAAAATTAATAAGGATATAGAACACATTAAAGAAAAAGTTGACGTTTTACATATAATAGCCGAAAATAATGTAAGAGAAATAAACACATTAAAAAAAGCTGAATAACCGTTAGTTTTTTTCTCTCATAATAAGTAAACAAAGATAATCGTTCTAAAAAATGAGCGATTATCTTTTATTATAATTTCTAAATAATAAAAAAGGTAGGTGTTTTTATGGAAAGAGAAAGGTTATCTTCCAGATTAGGTTTTATATTAGTTGCCGTAGGGTGCGCAGTAGGTCTTGGTAATGTCTGGCGATTTCCTTACGTAGTCGGCCAAAACGGCGGCGCAATCTTCGTTTTAATATATTTGTGCTTTCTTGCTATATTCGGTCTACCCATCATTGTCATGGAATTTGCAGTGGGAAGGGCAAGCCAACAAAGTGTCGCAAGGTCATTTAAGGTATTGGAGCCTAAAAACACCAAGTGGCATATTTTTGGATACTTCGCAATGGTCGCAAATTACCTTTTAATGATGTTTTATACGGTTATAGCAGGTTGGGTATTCAATTACTTCTATCTCACCTTAAAAGGCGATTTTGAGGGCAAAAACGTCCATGATATAGAGAATATCTTTGGTTCCGTGAGCGGCAATCCCGTTCAATCCGTTTTTTGGATGATTTTAGTAATTATTCTAAGCTTTATAGTTTGCGGATTTGGTCTTAAAAACGGTGTTGAAAAGGTCACAAAAGTAATAATGTCAGGACTTTTTATTATAATGATGGTGCTAACTTTCAAAGCCCTTTCATTAGACGGTGCAATTAATGGTATTGAATTTTATTTAAGGCCTAACTTCTCAATATTTGCGCAAAAGGGAATTGGAGCAGTATTAAGCGAGGCCATGGGTCAAGCCTTCTTCACATTAGGTTTGGGTGTTGGAAGCATGGCCATATTTGGTAGTTACTTAGGCAAAGATAGGAGCCTAAACGGTGAAGCTATATACATAACAGTCCTTGATACAGTTGTAGCACTTATATCAGGCTTAATAATCTTCCCTGCATGTTCATCTTTTGGGGTTGATGTTACAAGCGGCCCTAACCTTGTGTTTATAACATTGCCAAACATCTTCAATAAGATGTCAGGCGGAAGAATTTGGGGATCACTATTCTTTGTATTTATGTGTTTTGCGGCCGTCTCATCCATCATAGCGGTCTTTGAAAATATTATATCTTTTGGCATTGACCTATTTAAGTGGTCGAGAAAAAAAAGTGTTATAATAAATATATTCGCAATGATAATCTTATCATTGCCATGTGCCTTAGGGTTTAATGTCCTTTCTTTTATAGAGCCTCTTGGAAAAGGGACCTCTATACTGGATTTAGAAAACTTTATTTTAAATAATAACTTACTCCCTATAGGCGCTATTGTGTATATAACCTTTTGTACAACTAAATATGGTTGGGGTTACGACAATTTTATAGAAGAAGCCAATATGGGAAAAGGACTTAAATTTCCTAAGTCAATAAGATTATATCTAACATTCATATTACCTCTCTTAGTATTGGCTGTGTTTATTCAAGGATATCTCGTACTTATTTAAACAAGTTATCATAATTAGGACACCTCCTTAATATAGTCTAATGAAGGAGTGAGTTTTAATGTTTATGTTATCCCTAAAAATATCAAAAAAGAAAGCTTTAACTGCTCTAATCGCTATATTGGCGCTTATTGGTATTATTTTAGTTATATTATCCTTTTCCAATTCCAATAATACTATAAATTCCTCATCGGGCAATCACAGCATTATAGTATGCAGTAATCAAGATAAAGCTAATTTTTTAAAAGAATTTGGCTGGAAGATAAACGAAGATTCTTTAGAGGTTTCTGATATATCTATCCCCGAAACATTTAATGATACATATGAAAACTATAATGAAATACAAAAAAATCAAGGCTTTGATTTAAGTAAACACAAAGGTGAAAACTGCAAAAAGTTTGTATATGAAGTCCTAAACTATCCTGGGAAATCCAAAGGTATTAAAGCAACTCTCATTGTTTCAAATAATAGAGTTATTGCAGCAGATGTAAGCTCATCTGAAGTAAATGGCTTTATCGAAGGCCTTGATAACCCTAACATCCTAAAGCAGGCAGGCAGCAATACAAATTCCTCATCCGCTGCACCTAAGGAAAACGTTACCAAGAGTACTGAAAGAGAAACATTAGCCCCGGACCCCAAAATGCCTAGGGCTCCAACAGATTAATAATAAATTAAAGGAGATCAAAAATGTCACTTAGTCGACTGGACAAAATATTAGTATCACAAAATGTGGGTACAAGAAAAGAAGTTAGAGAATTAATAAAAAAAGGAAATGTCGAAATCGATAATACCATTCAAAAAAAATACGATATCAAAATAGACCCTGAAATAAATACAATAAAAGTATGCGGCGAGATTTTAAATTTTCGCCGCTATATGTATATAATGATGAATAAACCTTCGGGAGTAGTATCTGCAAGCAATGACTTAAAGCAAAAAACCGTAATAGATTTAGTTCCTAAGGAATTATATAGAAGAAAACTCTTTCCTGCAGGAAGGTTAGATATAGACACCGAGGGGTTAATTATCCTAACAGATGATGGAATTTTTTCACATA
Organism: uncultured Eubacteriales bacterium; assembly: GCA_934486915.1. Taxonomy (GTDB): domain Bacteria; phylum Bacillota; class Clostridia; order Oscillospirales; family Acutalibacteraceae; genus CAKSJY01. The sequence continues at coordinate 17,841 of CAKSRC010000011.1, read as the reverse complement.
AAATGTTATCCCCGGTAAAAAAAGTGTATAAATTATACGAGGCATATATTGACAATGTTATATCACAAGACAGCATTATTCAATTTAAAGAAGGTATTGTGTTTAATACTGGCGAAAAATGTCTGCCAGCCGAGCTTAAACTATTAAAGCAAGACGGCAAAAACAGTTTAGTTGAAATTAAAATATGCGAAGGTAAATTTCATCAAGTGAAAAAAATGTTTTTGTCTATTGGAATGAAGGTTCTGCATTTAAAGAGAACTCAAATAGGATCTTTAAAGCTTGATCAATACTTAAAGCCCGGCGAATGCAGAGAACTTACACCGCAAGAGCTAGAACTTATATTTGAATAATAACCAATATTACCTAAACTTATATTCAAACCAAGACTATGCTTTAACAATAGAATCCTGTCTACTATGCCGTTTTATTTTGTTATTATATCGAAGGGGGAAGCCTTTATGTCAAGTCTAACTATAAATAATTTATGTAAATCTTATTACGGCCGAATATTCGTAGTTCATAATCTAAATTTAAATGTTAAAGATGGCGAATTTTTGGTTTTATTAGGTTCCGAGCACAGTTCCAAATCTACATTATTAAAATTAATATTTGGCCTTGAAAAGCCTACTGTTGGTGAAATACATATAGACGATAAATTAGTAAACAACATTCCCCCAAATAATAGAAATGTATCTTTAATCTTAAATAATAATACTCTCTTTCCAAATTTAACTGTTAAAGAGAATATAGAATATCCTCTTTCCATAAAATCCACTAAAAATGCTCATATATGTATTGACACAATAAATATAGCTAAAACACTTGGTATCACTGAAATATTAGGCAAAAAGCCATGCGAATTGCAAACCTATGAAATCAACAGGGTTATTTTGGCAAGGTCAATTATTAATGATCCCAGCATTATATTAATCGATGAAGCTTTTTCTAATTTGGATGCCGAGTCAAGTAAGATACTTAGGGATGACTTAATAAAAATAAATAAAGATCTTGGCAAAACCATAATATATGCAACCAAAAATTCCAAAGAAGCCTTTAAATTAAGTGATAATATTGCCATTATAAATTGTGGAAAAATATCTCAAATAGGTCACAAGAATGATCTTATATCCTCTCCACAAACAAGATTTATATCAGAGCTGATTTTTGGAAATAAAATTAATATGGTAAAGGCAACTATTTGCAAATATAATAATCACTTCTGTATCGATCTTTTGGGAACAAAGCTAAACTTACCCGAAAGCATGGACAAAGATATCTTAGAAAAATACAACAATAAAAATATATTAATGGCAATTAGAGCTAAGGATATTTATTGCAATGAACAACCTGATTTTGTTAAATCATACACTCTTATTCATACTAAGGTTAAATCCTTTAGAGGTTCCCTAAAATACTATTCATTTGAGATTTCGGGATCAAATTTTATATTCAAAGCTCAACCCGGAACCAGATTTAATGAAAACGAAATTGTCGATATATGTTTTGACATGGATAAGGTGCTTCTATTTGATAAACAAACCAATTTTAATATTTTTATATAATAACAATCTAAATCCCCATCTTTTAACAAACAAATGGTAAAATTCTACTAAAACCGAAATTGGTAAAAACTAACATCATGACGAAAAAAATATTTTTTATAAATATAAGGTTGAAGTTTTTTTGAAAATTATGTATGATATATTAATAGGAATTAAATATGAAATAGAAAATATGTTTTGTCCTAACATTTATTTTGTACAAAAAGAGAGGTAATTATATGTCCAACAGGTTATTTCAGGGCTTGATTCACCAAATGGAACCTATAATAAATCGTACCATAGGTGTAATAGATGAAACCTCATCTATCATAGCTTGCAGTGAATTATCAAAAATTGGAGAAAAAGACAGGAATATTACAAAAGATGCTTTTAGTAGTCCAACTACTTTCATTATCAATGGTTATACATATAAATCATTTGGTGCTAATTCAACATATGAATATGTAGTTTTTGTATCCGGCAACGACCTAGATGCTCAAAAATATGCTTCACTTTTGTCTGTCGCTTTATGTGGAGTTAATCAATATCGAGATGAAAAATACAATCGTTTGGGATTTGTTAAGAATATCATTTTGGATAATATTCTACCAGGAGATTTATATCTAAAGGCCAGAGAGCTCCAATTTGATTCAGATAGGACAAGAGTATGTCTATTTATCAAAATAACGTCATCCAGCAGTATATCACCATATGAGGTTATTAAAGATCTTTTCCCCGACAAGGAAAAAGACTTTGTTATCAATATAGGTGAAAATGACGTTGCACTTGTAAAGGATATAAAAGAAGGCATAACAATTGGCGATATTGAGAATCTTGCAGAATCTATATCGGACATGCTGTCCTCTGAATTTTATACTAAGAGTGTAATTGGAATCGGCACAGTAGTTTCCGGAATTAAGGATATTTCAAGATCATTCAAAGAAGCTCAAATGGCTATAGAGGTCGGCAAAGTATTTGAATCTGAGAAAAAAATCATGACATATACCCATTTAGGTATTGCAAGACTAATTTATCAATTGCCTATAACACTTTGTGAAATGTTCCTAAGGGAAGTATTCCAAAGCGGATCAATAGAAACCTTAGACCAAGAAACATTATTTACTATACTAAAATTCTTTGAAAATAATCTTAATGTTTCAGAAGCTTCAAGAAGACTATTTATCCATAGAAATACTCTTGTGTATAGGCTGGAAAAAATCAAAAAACTTACAGGTCTTGATTTAAGAGAATTCGATGATGCTATTGTGTTTAAGGTAGCTCTAATGGTTAAAAAATACTTATCAGCAACACCATCAAGATATTAATAAAAAGCAGGCTATTAAAAATATATTTTTAATAGCCTTAATGAGTTAGACTAGGGAATAAAGGCAATTAAAGGAAGGTATTTTTATAATGATAGAATTTGATAAGGTATCTAAACATTATGAAAATGGAACTATTGCACTTGAAGATATCAGCCTAAAAATCGATAAAGGTGAATTTGTCTTTATTGTAGGTTCTTCAGGTGCAGGAAAAAGTACGTTTTTAAAGTTAATAATAAAGGAAGAATCAGCAAGTAGCGGTGAAATAACTGTCAATGGCAGAAAACTCTCCACTCTAAAACGCAAAGAAATACCATATTTACGAAGGACAATGGGAATAGTATTTCAAGACTTCAGGCTTATTGAGAAAATGAATGTATATGATAATGTTGCATTTGCTATGAGAGCTATAGGAGCCAGAAATTCAGAAATAAAACGAAGGGTTCCCTATATATTGGATTTAGTTAATTTATCAAACAAATCCCAATCATATCCTTCAGAGCTTTCCGGAGGAGAACAGCAAAGAGTAGGGCTTGCAAGGGCCCTTGTAAACAACCCTGCTTTAATAATCGCTGATGAGCCAACAGGCAACATAGACCCTGCCCTTTCATATGAAATTGTAGATCTTCTTGATCAAATAAATAAGTGCGGCACTACTATACTAATGGTAACCCATGAGCAAGAGCTAGTGAATAAATTTTCTAAAAGGGTAATCGAAATTTCTAATGGCAAAATCGTTAAAGATCAACGCCCTAAGGAGGTTCAGTAATGAATGCTCAATCTGTCAAATATCTCTTTAAAGAGGGCATAAAAAATATTTGGAATAATAGAATTATGTCATTTGCATCTATATGTGTTTTACTCTTTTGTTTACTGCTTACAGGCGGTGCTATGCTGTTCTCATTAAACATCTCATCCGCTTTGGATGCTGTTGAAAAACAAAATAATATCACTGTGTACTTAGACACAAACTTATCCAATCAAGAAGCTGTAAACTTAGGTAGCCAAATAAGGGATATTCCTAATGTAAGTTCATGTGAATTCTACTCAAAGACCGAGGCTATGGAAAAATACCAAGAAGTTTTGGGAGAAGATCTTTTTGAAGATTTGCAAGGTGAAGATAATCCACTTCCCGATGCATTTCACGTTTCTATGGAAGATTTGTCATTATATGATGATACTGTAAATCAAATCGAAAGTTTACCCGGAATCTCTTCAATAAGTGATCGAAGAGATATCGCCCAAAAGCTTACAAGTCTTAACCATTTAGTTGCTACAATAGGTGTTTGGATATTAATCGTATTAAGCGCGGTTTCATTATTTATCATTTCAAATACGATAAGCATTACAATGTATAGCCGGCGCCTTGAAATAAGCATAATGAAATCCGTTGGGGCTACCGATTTATTTATACAAATACCTTTTTTAGTTGAAGGTATTGCAATTGGTATTTTATCTGCCCTACTTGCCACAGGTGGACTAAGCCTTATGTATCAAATAATAATATCATCAGTAAATCAGATCGTTCCATTTGTTGCAATCAAATTCAGCGCCTTAGTCATGCCTATATTAACTACATTTTTATCCGCAGGGATTTTATTTGGTATAATAGGCGGATCTATCTCAATAAGAAAATACTTGAAAAAAGGAGGAGGAGATATCATTGGAATCTAAAAACTCAAGTAAGAAAATACTAAGTATTATGCTTTCTTTGATTATGCTGTTTACTGTATCCGCTCCCAACACATTTGCAGAAACTTTAAGCGAAAATCAAAACAAAAAACAACTTCTTGAAGAAGAAAATTCAGCCCTTGAGTCCAAACTTTCGGACCTAAAGGACGATGTAGAGAAAAAGCAGGAATATAAAAACACTTTAGATGAAGACATAAGTGTTGTGCGTTCCGAAATAGAGGTTATAAATTCTAAAATTTCGTTGCTCGATGCTCAAATTGCCGAAAAAGAGCAAATGATAGAGACTGTTAATCAAGATATCGAAAAAAATTATAAAAAATTAAGACAAAGGCTAAAATCTATTTATATGGCCGGTGAAACATCTAACCTAGAAATAGTATTAGGTGCAAAGAACTTTTCAGATTTTCTAGACAAAGCAGAAATTATACAAAGGCTTAGTGAACATGATAATGCCCTTATAAATAACCTTCAAAAAGAAGTGGAAGAAGTAAAAGAGAGCAAGCAAATCATAGAAGACAACAAAGCACAAGTCGCTAATGAAAAAAAACTTTTAGACGAAAAACAAAACGATTTGCAAGCGCTTTCCCATGATATTGAGCAGGTCATATCCGAACTCGAGCAAGAAGAAGTTAATGTAAAAAATAAAATCGATGAAAATGATGAAGAAACTCAAAAAATTAATAATGAAATCGAGGCTTACTACCAGGAGCAAGCAAGGCTTGAACAGGAAAGGCTTGAAAGAGAACGACTCGAGCGAGAAAGACAAAACAATATAGTCAATGACGAAGATAATAGTAATAACAACGTAAATGACAATATTAATAACAATAATAGTTCATCATCGGCAGATATAAATACACCCGCAAGCAGTAACTATGCTTGGCCGGTCCCTGGATTTACATATATTTCTTCTGATTATTATGACACCATAGATCGAAGGAGTATGCATAGGGCAATAGATATAGCAGGGTCTGGAATATACGGAGCAAATGTTGTGGCTGCGGACAGTGGAACAGTTATCTTTTGCTGCAAAGACGGATACGGCGGCGGATATGGAAATTATGTTGTAATTGATCATGGCAATGGCAAATCAACTCTTTATGCACATATGAGTGCAGTTGCAGTTTCATGTGGTCAATATGTCGCAAAGGGGCAAACTGTTGGGTATGTTGGTAATACCGGTTATTCAACGGGACCACATCTACATTTTGAAACAAGGTTAAACGGTATAAAATATAACCCAATGGATGAATATTAAAAATATAATAAAAGGCAGGATGTTTGATCTCAATGAAAATAAATTCTACTTTTTTTAAAAATAAAACATTTATTATATGTGTTTCAATCTCAATAACTGCAATAATTATCGCAATCACTTATGCTGTAGGATATAAAACTGCTATGAATAAGTTTAACAAAGTTTTGACTGAAGTTAACGAAAGGCAATCTATGTATGCACAACTTAGTGAGGTTGACCAAATCGTTAGGCAAAACTATGTTGGCCAAATAGATGAAGATAAGCTAAAAGATGGTTTGTCCTCAGGTTATATATCAAGTCTTGATGAATATTATACTCTATATCTTAATGCGGATGAGTATAAAAGCTACTCTGAACTTCAATCAAGCAAGTATACAGATTTAGGAATAAAATCAATTAAAACTAAGGATTCCAATATAGAAGTTACTGATGTAGTTGAAGGTTCTCCGGCCCAAAAAGCAGACATACGAAAAGGTGATATTATAACATCTATCGCCTCTCAAAGTGTAAGAGACATTGGTTATGATAAGGCCATGATAATACTAAACAGGGCAATAGGAGAAACCGTCGACATCGAATTCATTCGTACTTTGCCCGACCCGCCGTATAGTGAGACAAAAAAGGTCAGTGTAACATATGAAAGTTATTATAAAAAGCCTCTAACGTATAAAATGCTTGAAAATAATAACATAGGTAAAATTACAATATCAGAACTTTCAGCAGACAGTATAAACGCATTCGATTTGGCTGTATCTGAACTTAAAGCAAATTCAGCTGAAAAGTTTATCCTTGATTTAAGAAACTGTAAGGGTGAAGAGGCTTTATATGCTGCTAAAATTTTAGATAAAATTCTCCCTGAAGGTACTTTAATCAACTCTGTCGATAAAAATGGTAAAAGCGAAGTGCTCTATAGCTCTAATTCATCAGAATTTCAAGATCCTATAGTTGTTTTGATTAATAGCGGCACAAGTGGAGCTGGAGAGTTAATCGCCTCCGCTATTAAGGACTTTGAAAAGGGTGAAGTTATAGGTCAAACCACCGATGGTAATGCAACTATGAAAAAAGCATATCCACTATCAGACGGATCTGCTATTATTATATCAGTATCTAACTATACCACCAAATCAGGTAATATTATCACTAATCATGGTGTATCGCCCAATAAGGGAGTGGAACTATCTAACGAAAAAAGAGATCTTTTAGATAGATATAACCTTTCTGATAATGATGATGATCAACTTCAGTCTGCCATCGAGTCCTTAGGCGGAATTACATATTCTAAGTTTTTAGAAATGCAGAAACTTGCCAAGGCCGAAGAAACTGCAGCAGAAAATCTTCTATCAGAAAATGAGGCAGCAGAAAATCAGGAATAAAAACACAGTAATAGAGATCTTGAATTATGTCCAAGATCTCTATTTCCATTTTAATTAATACAATGATTAATCGTTTATTTTGCTTGATATAGATCTATTTAGCCTTAATTAATATATAAACATTAATCTCTAATTCGTCTTAAATAGCCTATTTTAATAATTATAAAATAAAAAAGTGGACCTTATAGATTGTCTTATAAGGTTCACTAACATTAATTTATAATAACTTTAATTTTCGTATATAAAGTCCTTCAATAATCTTGTTGCATTATTAAGATCGTAAACATAATACCAAATGCCATTTATCATTTGCCCTTGTGCATTACAATTTTCATTTGGAAGATTATAATCCTCAATTAACGGAGAATTTACCACTGCCCAAGTACTTATATTAAGCATCTCATTATTATCAAGAGATGTAGTGCAATTAGAAAGCACCGTATTGATAAGTTCCGGGTATTTTGTCTTACTCATTCCCCCCGCTTGTGTTATAGCTGCCTCAACAACCTTTCTTTGGTGATTGCCTCTTCCAACATCTCCGTTTGATGTATATCTGTCCCTTGAATATGCAAGAGCTTGAGCACCTGAAAGAACTTGAACCCCAGAATGTGTTAAGGGCTGACCTATAATCCCCATATTATTGGTTTCATGCATATTATTATTAATAAATTCTACCTCAGCATCACTTACATCAAGTGTAACTCCACCTAAATAATCGATAATATTGGCAAATTGATAGAAATTCAAACATATAAAATCAGTTATATCCAAATCGAAATTTTGGTTCAAGGTCTTAACTGCTAATGGAGCTTTTCCAAATGCCCATGCATGGTTTATTTTGTCTTTACCTCTGCCATCTATTGATACATATGTATCCCTAGCAATAGACGTCAATTTTATTTTATTATGAACCTTATCAATAGTAGCTATCATTATGGAGTCAGTTCTTCCACCATCATCCTCGTATCTTGTATCTAACCCATAAAATGCTATATTGATAACATCCTTACTAAAACGCTCATCTTGAGCTATTCCCAAATCCTCTCCTAAATCAATTCTTTCAACTTTATTAAGTGTACTGTTTACATAAAGATACATTCCAGCGTATGCAACTAAAATTACTCCTAAAATAATTAGAATAATAGTAACTGCCTTCTTTTTTTTGCTACTAGCTTTATAACGTTTATTCTTACCACGTGAAGAGCTTGAATATATATCTTCATATGTATTGTTATCCATAAACTTTGTTCATGCAGTTCAATACTGCTACCCCTTTCTTTTATAATTTCAAGCACTTATTGAATTTTATCACAATAAATCCCTATTTTCAAGCACCAAATATTTAAATATAATATATATAGACAACCCTTGTAAATATTTCATTCTATTAGAGGTCATTTTTATATGTATCTATTAATACAAAAATGATAAAATAATAAAAAAGACACACCCCATAATAATATAACATATATTACCCCTTGACTTTTTAATTATATATGTTATGATATAAACAGATAATTAATCAAATAAACATTTATTTAAAGGGCCGGTGAATTTATGACTAAAAGAGAAGAAGAGATCCTATCATGGATAGAGGAAAACCCATTGATTTCTCAGCAAGAACTTGCAAAGAGGGCTAATATTACTCGATCATCTGTTGGTGTTCATATTTCAAATCTTATGAAAAAAGGGTTAATACAGGGCAAAGGGTATATAATCAGTAAAGATCCATATATTTGCGTCATAGGCGGAGTAAACTTGGATATATTTGGCTACCCAAATAACCAACTTATTCCTAAAGACTCAAATGTTGGCAAGGTAAACTATTGCTATGGCGGTGTTGGAAGAAATATAGCTCATTGCTTAAAACTTCTAGGAAAAAATGTGAAACTTATCACAGCTTTTGGCGAAGATAATTCTGCCTCTGAAATTAAAAGAAATTGTCGAGATCTCTCTATAGATATCATAAATTCATTGACTGTCATTGGTGGATCTACTTCTACTTATCTATCAATTGGTAATGAAGATAGAGACATGGAGATTGCTATTTCAGATATGGAAATATATGAAAGTGTTACCCCATTATTTATGTCTTCTAAACTGGATGTTATAAACCGCTCAAACATTTGCGTAATGGATACTAATTTACCACAAAAGACAATTGAATTTATTGCTAACAATATAACCGTACCATTGTTTATAGATACCGTATCCGCTACCAAATCCAAAAAAATAGTAAATATTCTAAATAAGATTCACACCCTCAAACCAAATAAAATTGAGGCCGAATTTTTAACAGGCATAAGAATAGTAGATGAATCTTCCCTAAAAAGAGCTGCCGAAAAACTTCTATCCTTTGGAATTAAAAAGGTATTTATTTCCTTGGGAGATAAAGGGGTATTTTGTGCGGATAAAACTTCCGGCATTCTTTTACCCCCCATCCCTGCAAGAGTAGTAAATGCAACCGGCGCAGGTGATTGCTTTATGGCTGCCCTTGCGTGGAGTTATGATCAAGGGTACAACACAAGACAAATGGCTTGTGCAGGGGCTATATGCTCATCTATATGCGTAGAAAGTAAGGACACTGTAAGTTCTAAAATAAGCGAAAGTGCAGTTTTAGGCTTAATAGAAAAGTATAACAGTGTCAATAAATTATATTAATAAAAAATCACTTATTAAGGAGTCTTTTTAATGAACAATTTAAATCAACACGTTGAGCTTTCATCAGAAGTAAAAGAAGCTTTAGAACAAGGTAAACCGGTAGTAGCTTTAGAGTCTACAATTATTTCACACGGTATGCCATATCCTAAAAACGTAGAAACAGCTTTAAACGTTGAGAAAATTATTAGAGAAAACAATGCTGTCCCAGCAACCATAGCTATAATAAAAGGAAAACTAAAAGTAGGCCTTACCGAAGAAGAAATCAACTATCTAGGCAAAAAGGGCCTTGAAGTTACTAAGGCAAGCCGTAGAGATATCCCTGTTATGATTGCTAAAAAAGAAGATGGTGCAACTACTGTTGCTGCAACTATGATAATAGCAAACCTTGCAGGAATTAAAATATTTGCAACTGGCGGCATTGGCGGCGTTCATAGAGGTGCAGAAACTACTATGGATATATCCGCTGACTTGGAAGAATTAGCTCAAACTCCTGTTATGGTAGTATGTGCAGGCGCTAAGTCTATCTTAGACCTAGGTTTAACTATGGAATATTTAGAGACAAAAGGTGTACCCGTACTAGGATACCAAACAAAAACTCTACCTGCTTTCTATACCCGTGAAAGCGAATTTAACGTAGACTATAAAATAGATACTCCTGAAGAAATTGCTCAAATATTCAAAGCTAAAGAAGAAATTTCTTTTAAAACAGGAATGCTTGTAACAAACCCAATTCCAAAAGAATATGCAATGGATCACGATTATATAACAGGATCTATCGAAGAAGCAGTCAAAGAAGCAAAAGATTTAGGTATAAAGGGTAAAGAAACCACACCGTTCTTGCTAGACAAAATTCAAAAGATCACAAAAGGTACAAGCCTTGAAGCTAATATTCAATTAGTATATAATAATGCAAAATTAGCTTCTAAAATAGCATGCTCACTTCATAATAATTAATATAACGATCATACTTATATACAACTGAAAATAAAAATAAAATGTTTACACCATTATTATTGAATTTTTAATTGCAAAGCGTTTTACTATGTTGTAGAATATAATATATAAAATGCAAAAGGAGAATTCAAATGCCAGTTAGATTAAATGATAAATATTTAAAAAACTTTATCACTAATGAGGAATACCTTGCTATATCATCTCAAATTAAAGATGCCCATAATTCACTCCACAATGCTTCGGGCCTTGGAAATGACTTTTTGGGATGGTTAGATCTTCCGTCTTCCTTCGACAAGGAAGAATTTTGCAGAATCAAAAAATCTGCTAAAAAAATACAATCCAATTCAGATGTATTTATAGTAATAGGCATCGGCGGATCATATTTGGGTGCAAGAGCAGCAATTGAGTTTCTAAAATCCAACAATTACAACATGCTTAAAAAGGATACTCCTGATATTTATTTTGTAGGCAATAACATAAGCTCTACCTATTTAAGTGAAATTATAGATATATGTAAAGACAAAGATATTTCTATAAATATGATTTCTAAATCGGGTACTACTACAGAACCCGCAATCGCTTTTAGAGTTTTTAGAGAGTTATTAGAAAATAAGTACGGAAAAGAAGAAGCTAAAAACAGAATCTACTGTACAACTGATAAATCTAAGGGAACATTAAAAGAATTATCCAACAAAGAAGGTTATGAATCCTTCGTAGTACCGGATAATGTCGGCGGACGTTTCTCAGTTCTCACTGCAGTAGGACTTTTGCCAATTGCTGTCGCAGGCATTGATATAGATTCATTGATGCTTGGTGCAGAAGAGGCAAGTAAAGCATTTTTAAGCACTGATTTAAATAATAACGATTGCTATAAATATGCTGCAATAAGGAATATTCTATATCGTAAAGGAAAATCCATTGAAATTCTGGCAAGTTATGAGCCATACTTTGCTATGATGGCTGAATGGTGGAAACAACTTTTTGGGGAAAGTGAAGGAAAAGACCAAAAAGGTCTGTTCCCTGCATCAGTTATATTCTCCACGGACCTACATTCACTTGGTCAATTCATTCAAGACGGATCAAGGAATTTAATCGAAACAGTTGTCTTAATACAAAAAGCAAAAAAAGATATAGAGTTATCTAACGAAGCTGAAAACATTGACGGTCTTAACTTCTTATCCGGTAAAACCATGCAATATGTAAATCTAAAAGCCTTTGAAGGTACTGTTTTAGCTCACACTGACGGCAATGTCCCTAATATAGTCTTAGAAATCCCTGAACCTTCTGAGAAGGAACTAGGATATTTAATATATTTCTTTGAAAAAGCTTGTGCTATATCCGGTTACTTACTTGCAGTAAATCCATTCAATCAACCGGGGGTTGAAAGCTATAAGAAAAATATGTTTGCTCTACTCGGTAAACCCGGGTATGAAGATAAAAAAGCGGAGCTTGAAGCGAGGCTTAAATAAAAATGCCGTTTAGGCATTACATAAGATGGAGGGAATTTATATGATAAAACTTATTACAGGTAATAAAGGATCAGGTAAAACTAAAAAATTAATTGATTTAACCCAAGAGGCTGTAGCAAACTCAAAGGGAAATGTTGTAGTTATCGAAAAAGGTTCTAAGCTTACATACGATATAAGCCATGAAGCAAGATTAATCGACAGCGACAGCTCCAACATTTTAGGCCCGGATGCTCTTTATGGATTTATCTGCGGAATATGCGAAGGTAATTATGATGTAACTGATATATTGGTAGATTCTACTCTTAAAATATGTGAAAATGATTTAGATGCACTTATTGAACTTATTAAAAAGATTGACAGCATTTCTAAGAAAACAAACACAAACTTTGTTTTCTCCGTATCTACAGATTCCGAGTCAGTTAAGAACTCCCTTTGTGACATTTGTGAAATAATCTAATTTAAAGTACTTACGGATAATATACTTAGAAATACAATCCAATTTATTTTTATAAAAATATTTTTAACGTAATACTTGAATTTTTCTTTTTATATGGTACAATATAGTTAGGAAGAATCATTCCTGCTTAACACGCGGACTGCATTTATGAACCCTACACTTTTTATTCGGGAGTTTAACTCCGTCGGCGGATTGCAAGCCTTCCGTTTTTGACGTTAGAAGGGAACATGAACCCGGTGGGAAGACACCCACCTGCATTTCAGTAGCAGGTTATCTACAATGCGATACGTTTAGGCGGGTATATAGAAAATTATTTATATTTAAATAAAAATATCCCTTGGTTATAACAAACCAAGGGATTATTTTTTACTCAAAAATAAAAACGCCAGACATTTATTATGCCCTGGCGTTTATGATTATTACTTATGAAAACTAATTCTTTTTTCCTGACCTGCTCTAAGCCTTTTTATGTTTGATTTATGCTTATATATAACAAAGGCTGCTATAAACGTAGCTAAGATTGTAGATATAATTATGTAGTTCAAAATATTTGCCTTGTTTGATGCATCACAATTTAAATAATCAAAGAAAAAGACTATCAAAAAATTTGATATAGGGAAAAATGCAGCAGCACATATAGAACCCAATGAAACTATCTTAGAGCACAAAAGTACTATAACAAACATCGCTATAACAGCTATAAATACTCTAAAATCGATTACTAAAATAATAGCGGAAGCAGTAAGAACACCTTTTCCTCCCCTAAACTTAAAGAAGCATGGGAATACATGCCCTATAAGGCAACATATTCCCGCTAAAAAGGCTCCTAATTGTAATACAATGAATGTATTTGAACTTGAGTCTACTAAAAACATAAACATAAACTTTCCAAACAACGCTGCCAATACACCCTTTAGGAAATCTCCTACTAATGTAAGTGCCGCAGCTTTTTTACTTGCTGACCTAACAACATTGGTAAGACCTGCATTGCCGCTCCCCATTGTCCTAATATCTGCATTATTGTGAAATTTCCTTGTTGTAATAATCGAGAAGCTCAAACTTCCCAAAAGATACGAAACTGCCATAGTTAAAATGACAGCTATGCTATATTTTAACAAAACCATATAATTCTCCCAGTGTCTACTTTTCTGATCTTTCTCTTATTATAAATCTTACTGGAGTACCCATAAGGCCAAAGGTCTCTCTTATCCTATTTTCTAAATACCTTTGATATGAAAAATGGAATAACTCCGCTGAGTTTACAAAGCATACAAATGTCGGCGGTTTTGTAGAAGCTTGAGTCATATAAAATATCTTTAGCCTTTTCCCCTTATCTGTCGGCGGTTGGACCCTAGTAACAGCTTGAGATAATATATCATTTAATACACCTGTCGATATTCTCATTGAATTCGAGTTCGATACTGAAATAATGAGCTCAAAAAGTTTATCTATTCTCTGCCCTGTCTTGGCCGAGATAAAAATAAACGGAGCATAAGACATAAACGAAAAATCATTGGCCAACTTCTTTTGATAATTGGACATTGTATTGTCTGTCTTTTCGATAGCGTCCCATTTATTAACTGCAATTATACAAGCTTTACCAGCTTCATGTGCAAGCCCTGCTACTTTTGAATCCTGCTCTGTAAATCCCTCTTGAGCATCAATCATTATAACACATACATCTGCTCTATCGATCGCCATTTTAGCTCTTATTATACTATATCTCTCAATATCATTATCGATCTTGCTCTTGCGCCTTATTCCCGCTGTATCGATAAAGTTAAATTTTCCAAACTTATTTTCAAAAACTGTGTCTATGGAATCTCTCGTTGTACCTGCGATATTTGAAACTATGCAGCGTTCATTACCAATTATTTTATTAATAAGAGATGATTTGCCTGCATTTGGCTTACCTATAACAGCAACGCCAATAATGTCATTATCATCCTCATTTTCATCAAAATTCGGCAAATACTTAAATATCTCGTCTAAGAGATCCCCTGTACCGTGACCATGGACGGATGAAACTTGTATAGGTTCGCCCAATCCCAAATTATAAAATTCATAATATTCAGGATCCACATCACCTATTTTATCGCACTTGTTGACGCACACTATAACCGGTTTCCCGCTTTTTTGAAGCATTGATGCAACTTCCTTATCAGTTGCGACAAGACCCGATTTAATATCCGTTACAAGCACAATGACATCAGCAGAATCTATAGCTAATTGAGCTTGCATCCTCATTTGAGATAAAATTATGTCGTTTGAATGTGGTTCTATTCCGCCTGTATCTATAATTGAAAAAGTACGGTTTTTCCATTCGCAGTCGCCAAATATCCTGTCTCTCGTAACACCCGGGGTATCATCAACTATCGACAATCTTTTACCCACAAGCTTGTTAAACAAGGTAGATTTTCCTACATTTGGTCTGCCAACGATTGCGACTATCGGTTTTGCCATATTTTTCACTTCCTTTAAGTTTATTTGTTATAATAAATATTTTTAACCTTTTTATTATACCATAATAACACATTTAATTCAAAGGATTTATATACCTTTATCAATGCAAATAATAATCCCCCAAGGTAAAAATTGTACCTTGGAGGGTTATATACTTTTTATAGTCAAGTGATTTACTTAGCCTCTGTAATTTTAATCTTGTCGAAAGAAACACCTGATTGACCCAATACTATATCTTTTATAGTTATAGCGGAACTTTCGTTTAATCCATCTGCACTTACTACTACACTGCACTCACCGTTTTGTAAAAATACCACACAATCCCTAAAACCTTTAGCCTTTATCAAGTTTTCTATATTGGATTCCTGCTGTATGCTCTTAGCCACATCTGCTGCCTGCTTAACAGCTTCTGCCTTAGCCTCTTCACTCGATTTGATATCATTCAATATTTCTTTTATCATATCTGTTGCTTCATCTCTTGCCTTTTGTCTATTAGCTTTTGCTTGCTCAAAGTATTTTGTAGGATTTCCTTCTCCATCTGCCTGCTCTTCATTATTAGATTCTGCATTAGCCATTTCAGCCACTTCATCTACTGAAAGATTATTTACATACTGTGCCTCACCTAATTCCTTGACTTCACTTACTGCATTAGTTGCTAATAATTCCTTATTATCTGAAAATTGCCAATTAAGATACACTGCTGCTCCCAATGCTAAAACTAATGCTGCCAAAACCAACTGACGTTTTCCAAATGCCATAATATTTTCCTCCATGCCTATTAAAAATTTTTTATGATAATTTTGTTACGCATACACGTTTAGATGTTATATTGAGTGCAGTTGTCACTGCATTGATAATTCTTTGCTGAACAAGAGAGTTATCTCCCCCTGAGCATACAACAACCACCCCCTTAACAGTCGGCTGAATTTCCGTTATAGCCAACGCCTTTTCAGTACCGTCTGAATCCTTAACTGTTATGTATTGTGTTTCACTGTCGTCACTTTCTTTTTTCTTGGTAGTTTCACCATTGACCCTATCTTCACATGCTTCAGTGTTCTTTTTTCCTGATGTTGCATATACGGTTTCAGTACTGTTTTCAACTGTAACCAATACTTTAGTTTCACCTGCCCCGCTTATCCTTGAAATAATAGAAGTCAAGTTATCCTCTAATTGCTTTGCGTATTGCTGGGTAGTCATTATATCTTCTTCACTAATCTCCTTAGGTTTACTTGGCTGCTCCTTTAGAAATCCTGATAAAAATATAAGCGCTATCCCAATAAAACCGGATATAATAATAATTTTTTTATATTTATCATTTAGCAGTATATCGCTAAATGATAACTTTTTTGCATCTTTAGCACTGCTTTCTTCCAATATTGCACCTCCTGACCTTTTTTCATATTCTCCTATTGTAAAAAATCAAACAACTGTTTCACATACAAGTCCCAACTTTTCTTTTATCATATTTTTAACCTCCTCTTGCCTGTCTGCATTTTCTTTTTTAAGATTTACTCTTACACTATTAATAGATATGCCGTCTTCCTCCGATCTATCCATAAATATATCGATTTTTTGAGGCTTAATATTCACATCATTTAAGGTTTTTTCTACAAGATTTTTGATTTTTGCCTCTATAACCTCATTTTCTATATCCGATATTTTTCTAGAAAATTTATATTCATCTTTTTTCTGAGAATCGGAAAGTTGTAGGTCAAAATCATACCCTCTTACCATAGATATAAAAGGATTTATGATAGCGCATATCATAAACGCTCCAAAAACAAAGCGTATAATCTTCTCCATTTTTCCTGACGGTGATATCATATCAAGCAATGCACAAGAGGCTGCCGCAAGGCATATAACCATTGCCCAGCTTTTTACTTCATTCAAAATACCCCACCTCCTATTATCAATACAAGAACCGTTGAAATTGTCAAAATGGTCATACAACAAAAAACAATAGCGAGTATTGTACTTATTACTTTAGAAGTAGCCCTTAATAAACCCGATATTTGCTTTAATTCAAATATATCCCCAATAGAGGCCGATATATTAATTGCCAAAAGCCATACAATACACTCTAATATTATTGGTATAAAAATAATCCCCGCCGCAAGCACACCAAATGCTCCTACTCCTGATTTTAAAAGTTTTATGCAGCCTTGAACTGTTGCAAATGCATCACTTAATGCACCGCCAACTATTGGCACAAAATTGTTTATTGCAAATTTAATTGTCCTTGTGCTTGTATTGTCAGCACTGTTAGCCACTACGGTTTGTATTGTAAGCAAACTTACAAATGTCGTCATTATAAAGCTTAAAATCCATTTAACTATAGTATGTATATTTTTACATATCCCCGAGAGATTCATTCTTATTGACAGGGAAGACACTACTGATATGGCTAAAAACACATTTAAAAGTGGGACTAAAAACTTAGATGCTATTTGTGAAATAGCCTCACCAACTCCAACCATCATCATATGATATGAAGCTGCCGATAAAGCTTGACCGGATGCTACCATAATCCCTACCATGACAGGTATGTATACGAGCATAAAATTAGCAGAGTATTTTATAACGGTAGCAGCATTATTAATGGTATCCACAATAGGAAATGTTATAGATGTGCATATACAAAGAGTACTTAT